>CALAKE010000408.1 GCA_937922775.1 uncultured bacterium
CGAACAGCCCTCTCCCGCCAACTCGATCGTGCCCACTCAGTCGAGCAACCAAATACGTGAACAGCGGGGTTGTCGAGGCAAAAACCGATGCTTCTCCGGCGCGAGTGTGATCGATACCGAAGATGAAGAACATCTGGTAGCAGAGATTGCCCACCAACCCCAGCCAGATCAGCGAGCTCAGGTGCCCACGGACCGGGGCGAACCCTGTTGTCCGCCATTGAAGCAACAACAGGCAGGCTGCCGCGACAGGAAACCGAAGGCCATTGAATGCCAGCGGCGAGATCTCATCCAGCGTCGTCTTTACGACCACATAGTTGGCAGCCCAGATGAAACATGCCGCAATGAGGAGATAGTCCTCAACGGTCAGACGGCGACGCACGCGAGTCTCACTCTGCGAACAACCACTCGATTCGATCTCCCGCCGATGTCTCGTACTCGCTCGCAGCTAGATGCCCAGACATCTCGTTGACGTAGTAGAACCGGAAACGGCCATCAGTTCCGCTGGCGACGCCGTTGATCCGCACAATCAAGAAGCCCGCTGTAGCAGCTTGGGAAGGATCTGGGCGCATTCGTGATCCTACCCTCCCTTTCAGATGGCGTATAATGCCGCGCCACGAGAACCACGATGGAACTGCTTCCCGGGCTTGAGCAGCCCCATCATACAGCGAGGATCACAATGAAAATCTCGATCGAATACTGCGCGGTTTGAAACTACGAACCTCAGACCGTGAGTCTGACACAGCAACTGCTGTCGACATTCAAGCAGGGAATCGCGGAGTTCACCTTGCTGCCCTCGGACGGGGGGAAGTTCGAAATCAAGATTGACGGAGATCTGGTTTACTCGAAGCTCGCTGCGGGATCCTTCCCCGACGCGAGCATCATCGAGGGAGAGATCAGGAAGCGCCAGTAGCGTCTGGGCCGCGAGTCAATGTTGGCAACCAGGGCAGTAGAAGGTCGAGCGCCCGCTCTGGGAAATACGCCGGATCGAGCTCCCGCATCGTAGACACGGCTGTGCCTCGCGGCCGTAGGCCTGCAAACGTACCTGGAAGTATCCCATCTCGCCCGAAGGGTCCCGAAAATCGTTGAGCGTCGTGCCTCCCTGATCGATTGCCCCCGCGAGCACCTCTATGGTTGCCTCGCGCACTCTGGCCCAGCGGGCGGGCGAAATGCGGCCGGCCTGGGTCTTGGGATTCACTCCGGCCGCCCATAGCACCTCGCATACATAGATGTTGCCGAGACCAGCAACGACCGACGCGTCCATGAGCATGTTCTTCACGGGTCGGCGCGATCGAGCCGCTCTTTCTCGCAGATAGTCCACGCTGAACGCGGCATCGAAGGGCTCAGGTCCCAAGGAGGCAAGAAGGGGGTGCTCGCCGAGGTCGCCCGTTGCACGCGACAGCACGAGCCCGAAGCGTCTTGGATCTCTGAATCTCATCTCGACCCCGCAACGCGCGCCGTCCCCTTCGAATTGCCAGCACACATGGTCATGAAGATCCAGTACGGTATCCCGCGGCACGAGAACAACCCGACCGCTCATGCCCAGATGTATTAGCAGACCTCCACCACCGACGAGGTGCAGCAAGAGATACTTGCCGCGTCGTCCGATGTCGGCGATCTGTCGACCGTTCAGGCGCTCGAGTGCGGCAACGGCGATGGGCCGGCGTAGCCGGCGATCTCGGACTTGAACGCTGAGCAGCCGGGCACCCTCTAGAGGCTCCTGCAGGCTACGCCGGATGGTCTCGACTTCGGGCAGCTCTGGCATTCCGCGCGGCTACGACGCCATGCCCATCACTTCGTCGAACTCTTCGACGAAGCGCTTCATCTGATCCACGGTACCGATGGAGACGCGCAAGTTTGTGGGCACGTCCGGGAACGGCCTTCCGACATACACACCCCTCTCCCTGAAGGCACTGATCGTCGGTCTCACGTCCCGCCCCAGCATGATCATCACGAAATTAGTCTGCGACTCCCAGTAGGCGAATCCACGCGCGTCCAAACCGTCGGTGAGGATCTTGCGCGCATCTGCATTCAGCGTGCGCTGTGAGAGGTGATACTTCTCGTCATTGAGCGACGCCACCGCACATGCACCCGCGATCGCGTTGATGTTGTTCTGCAGACGCTGAACTCGCAGCTCTTCGATGAGTGGCGCGGGGCCAATCGCGTAGCCTGCCCGCAGCCCGGCCATGCCGTAGACCTTGGAAAACGTGCGGGCGACGAGAACGTTGCGCCCCTTCTCGATATGCGCCAATGAGCTGACATAGGTCGGATCGTCGACGTAGTGATGGTAGGCCTCGTCAACGAGGACGATCACATGAGATGGCAAATCCTCGATGAAAGAATCGAGGGCGCTTTGGCTCATCAACGTCCCTGTCGGGTTACCAGGGTTGCAGACATACACCAGCTTCGTGTCGTCACCGATCACCGCGCGCATGGCCTCGAGATCGTGCCGACCTGTCGCATCGACCGGAATGCCAACGGCATCGAAGCCCCTGGCGCGTGAGTAGAAACCCAGTGCCTCGAAGGTCGGCCTCGCCTGAACCAATGACCGGTCGCTGCGCACCCATGCGCCCGCTGCTTGCCTCAGGATATCGGTAGAGCCACTACCGGTAGCGACCTGATCCACCGGTACACCGTGGTAGTCGGCAATGCGCCTGCGCAGCTTGGATTGGTACTCTCCCGGATATCGATTGGCCTCTTCGGCAGCCTCGATCAACGCGTCGCGGGCACCGCCACACATGCCGAACGGGTTCTCGTTGCTATCGAGCAGTATCGCTCCGGCGCTCCGTGCGGTCTTCCGCTCCTCCCAGACTTCCGGAGGAACTGACGTGCCCATGAGCTCCGGAAGACGTAGCTCGCCCCAATGCCCCCAGGCGCCAGAGCCGAGCACTCCCGCAGCAGCACCACCCCTACCGACGAAGCCGAGTAGTCGCCGGCGCGACCATTCGCCCGTTTCGCTGAATGACTGGTGCGACGTTGCCTGGGAAGCTCGCTGCTCGTTCATGGGTGTCCTCGCTCGATCATCGCGGCCCCTTCGCCCGCTGGCTGCGCCATCAGGAGGCTCGGGCACGGGCCTGCCAAATAAAAAATGGGAGCAGTGGCATCGCCACCGCTCCCACACGATACTCCGACACCCGCATCGACGGCGAGGTGTCTCTCGACCCGCAGCTACTTCTTCTTGCGCGTCGTCTTCTTTTTGGCAGTCTTCTTCTTGGCGACCTTCTTCTTGGCAGCCTTCTTCTTCGCCACCTTCTTCTTGGCGACCTTCTTCTTCTTCGCCACCTTCTTCTTCGCGGCAGTCTTCTTCTTGGCCACCTTCTTCTTCGCGGCTGTCTTCTTCTTAGCCACCTTCTTCTTCGCACCCCTCTTGGCCACCCGACATCCCCCTTTCAAATGGATAAGACATGTACAAAGGATGAGCCGGAAAAATTATGAATACGCTACGCACGAATGTAAAGAACCTATGCTTCTTTTTATGCACAACCATGCGCGACGATAGTGAGTAGCTACTCGAGTCGAAATGAATGTTGTTGTCGCAGTCAGCGCACGTAGGCAACGTCGAGTCGGTTGCTACTCGATGGTCTCAGTCGTGCCCGATGAGGAGCTCCTCGAACAACTCGATGGCACGCGGGTCGCCACTCTCTCCCAGCCAAAACAGTGCGGCGCGAACAACTTCGGGGTCATCGTGAGTTCGCACAATTTTGATGAGCTCATCGAGGGCAGATTCGTCTTCACTTTGACTGAGCGCGAAGACGGCACTACGCCGGACTTCACTCAGCGGATCGCTCTCGGCGAGCTCCACCAACGTCGAGGTTGCCGCGTCACCGGCAAGCTGTCCTAGCCAGAAGATCGAAGACTCACGGACATCCACGTCGCTGTCGTGCTTGGCGAGTTGCAGAATACGATCAACCGCGGTGCGGCCGCCGATTGTCGCCACCCACATCACGGCGCTCTCTCGCAGGTCGCCGGGCTCGCGTTCATCGAGCGCCGCCAAGGCAACAGCGGACGCTTGTTGGCTGTCGTGTAGCGCTGCGGCCAACAACAAGCGTTCGCGGGTCTTCACGCTCAGGCTCGCAGCCAGATCACCGTCTGATTCGAGAATGGCTCGCCGCAAGAAGCGAATGCTCTCGTCTGCGTCGTAGAGTCCCGCCCAAACGACGGGATCATCGAGCGAGCTCGCACGTTGCCAAGTCATCACCCGGGCGCGCTGGACGTCCTGAATCTGGTTCCCTTCCACCTTCAGGAAGAGCCCGAAGGGACGATCGCAGTCATCTCGCATTGTGGTGCCTGAGCCCACTTCATCTTGACTGCGTCGCGGCAGGACGATGGTATCCCCGTCGTTGAATCTGATGCTGTGATGATCGTCACATCCACAACCGACCGACACGCCCGGCCGCAACTCGAACTCGTAGCCAACCCAGTACGGGACGCTCTCGGCGACGTCTGCGGCCGCCGGTATCAGGAGATCGAGAGTCGGTGTTTGCGAGCTCAGATCGATCCAATGCGGCGGCAGGCTCTCGGGCTCCTGGGCGGCCTCGGCAGTTAGGGCCAAGCTCAATACCACGAGCGCGGGAACGATCACGGAGTATCTCTTGTGCATCATCTCATCACCTCCGGGCGTCATGTGCCCGACGGATCTCACGCGGCGGATCCGATGATGTCGATCAACGCCTGGCGGGCGCGTGGATCTTCGGATTGGCCCAGCCACATTACGGCGGCCTGCCTCATCTCGATGTCGGGATCGTTCTTTGCCACGTCGATCAGTTTGGTGATCGCGGCGTCACTGTTGACAGCTTGGCCGAGCGAGAACAGCACGGCCGTTCTGATCTCCGGGTCGGTCTCCTGGTCGAATAGCTCGATAAGCAAATCGACAGATACAACATCATCACGCTGAGCGAGGAAGAAGATGGCCGTCCTGCGGACCTCCGGATCGGCATCAGAGCGCGCCAGCTCGAGCAGGTAGTTTGCAACCCCTGGGTCATCGATCTGGCTCAATCCGAACAGGGCTCTCTTGCGCATCTCGATGTCGGGGTCGGTGGCAATCACCTCGCGCAGCAGATCGAACGCACCCTCACCGCTTTCCGACAGCCACATGAGGGCAGTGCCACGAATCTCGGCAGACAACGAGGAATCGAGAGCTACGTTTCTCAGCGTCTCCCGGGCGAGTGGGCTGTCGGTCTGTCCGAGAGCGAAGATTGCGCGCTGGCGCAACTCCTCGTCACCCGGGGCCATGGCGATCTCAGCGAGGATCTGTGCCGCCTCGTCGCTGTGCCCCCCGCTTTGTGACAGCCAGAAGACCGCGTCGCGCCTCACCTCGAGGTCGGCATCGGAACGCGCCAGCTCGACAAGCAATTGAAAGGCATCCGGCTGATCGACCTGACCGAGCACCATGATGGCGCGACGCCGCATTTCGGGATCATCGCTGTTGGCCAGTAGCTTCTGCAGCAACGGCCAAGCGTCGTCAGCTCCCATGGCGATCAGCGCGTTCAGGGCGTAGAGGCGGAGCTCGGTCTCCGGGTCGGCCGGCGGGGCAGGCTCCGTCGGGGGGTAGGCATCCCCCGGGCTGGGTTCCGCCGGGTGGGCTGGCGGCACCGGAGCAGCTTCTGCCCTGACACCGGCTTCTCTGGCCGGCGGCGCGGGAGGTGCGGCTGCTTCGCGGAGGTAGCGCGAGTAGGATGCCTCGCCTTCTCGCACGAGCACGGTCGCAGCATCGAGGCGCAGTACCTTGGCATCTTCAATGTACTGCGACTCGGGAAACTCGGCGATCAACTGATTGACTCGATCGACCGCCTCTTTGTGATTGCCCAACTCATGCAGGCAACGCGCTGACCAATAGGTGGCATCGTCGACAAGGGCCGTGTCGGGATTCTCCTCAATTACAGAATTGAAACGCCGAAGCGCATCGTCCCAACGTTGTTGTAGGGCCGCCTGTCTTCCGGCTTGAAAATCCTGCCCACCTGGCTGGCCTTGCACGCCTTCTAGGAGCAGGAATGATGTGGTCCCTATGCCCATCCCAGCACGCGCAGGTTGCGCAGCCGGGGCAGTGCTCGGCACCTGTTGCGCGAAAGCGACAGGTGCGACCGCTGACATCAGCAGGACGCCGACTGCGACCAGGGCAGTGCCGGGCGAGACGAACCGTGACTTGCCTGACGTTCGGATGATGGTTGTTCGATTCATGGTTGCTAGTCTCCTTCCCTCGACGAGCTTGTCCAGATCGTCTTGTTTGCTGTTTCACTTGAATTCGTTGCAGCCACGCAGACACGTGTCATTAGCCGCTGCCTCATCCCGACGAGCCGAATGTGGCCTGATCGCGTTCGGGCGAGGAGGCATCGCCGGGTCGGACGGACCGCAAGCGCCACAGAAGGTCTTGCTCATCGATCAAGTCCCGCAGGATGGTGACGAGGTCGTCCTCTTGCCCCTCCGGCACCGTGGCAACGGCCAAGAGCACGATCTCGATTTCCGAAAGCAGGTCGGCCAGCAGTGGATCGCCGGCGCGATCGGCGGCGCGCCGGTACCAACGGGCATCGGTGAGGAGGTTCCGACTCACCTCCTTCACCATGGGCGTCAGTGCATCTCCCGTTGACTCCTGGCCGCGCGCCAGGTCGAGGAGTAGAACCTCGAGTTGCTCGGCGTATCCATTCGCGGCCAACCATTCGCGTGTCGATTCGATCGAGGGTGATTGCCCTCCCTGCTGGAGCTCCGGCGCCGGCTGAGTGCCAGGTAGCCACCCCTGGCCGGCCAGGTACCAAGCTGCGGCGAATCCCACGCCGGCGAGAATGACGACCTGAGCCATTTGCCACGACCACTGCGGCATGCCTCCGAAGGCGGGTCGGAGCCAGTCTGCCCAGCGAGACCTCAGCGAGCCGGTCCGCTCTCCCCTTTCGGGCTGCGTGATATCGCCCGCCGGTGGCGTGATACCGCCCGCTGGCTGTGTGATATCGGCTGCGGGCTGCGTGGCCCCAGCCATGTCGCTCGCGGAGGAAGGATCCTGGACCGAGGCCCCGATGTGGCCGACGACAACCTGCCAGCTCGCTTCGACCCGCTCGTCACTCGCTGCAGGGGTATCTGGAGGTGTCGCCAGGCTGAGCGCGTGCTCGACAGCTCTGACATGCTCGGCACAAGCGCCGCACTCACCGAGATGTTCCTCCACCGAGCTGCGGGCATCTGCGCCCATGAGTCCCAGTGCGTACTCGGAGATCTGGTTGTCACTCAGATGTCTTTCCGTCATGGCGTCAGGTCCACGAGCTCGACGCGCAGGGCGCGCACGGCTCGGAAGAGGTGGCTCTTCACGGTTCCCTCGGCAGCGCCGAGGACCTCTGAGATCTCGCGGATGCTCATGCCCTCCCAGTGACGGAGAACAAAGGCGAGTCGTTGGGAGGGCGAAAGGGTGTCGAGTGCACGATCGAGGCGGGCTCGGGTCGAGGAGCGCTCGGCCGCGACGAGAGGATTCGCGTCCCAGTCGGCCCCGGCCATGACTGGGCTGCCGCCCGTCGATTCACTCGCATCAGAGAAGACCAGCGTGCCATCGGAGACCGCCTCGTCACAGCCAGCCGGGCGGAGGTCCTCGATACCCACAGTTCTGCGCCGGCGGCGCACCTCCAGGCAGGCATTCACCGCGATGCGATAGAGCCAGGTAGAGACCCGCGCTTCACCGCGGAACTTTGGCGCCGCCTCGTAGGCTTTGATGAACACCTGTTGCACGATGTCCTCCGCTTCTTCCGGCTGTCTCAGGTATCGGCACCCGAGACCGAAGATCTTCTGACGGTGCCGGTCGTAGAGCACACGTAGAGCCTCCGTATCACCGCTCTTGAGGCGCTCCATCGCTTGAGCATCCGTCATTCGCTCGTCTCTACTGGTGTTGCCTTCCTACCGCTTAGATGAACAGGTCGGAAGTTGGTTTACGTTGGGAGCCAAACAGTTGCCGAGCCCGGAGTGAATCTCA
>CALAKE010000409.1 GCA_937922775.1 uncultured bacterium
GGCCTCCGGCCCACGATCGACTGGTTCCGCGAGGAAGTCACGGCAGTAGACGCCGAGTGACCCTCCCGGCGGCCACGGATTTCTCCGTCTCGGGAGGCACGGGGTAATCACCTCGGCGGACAGTTCACTCGCGGTAGGAATACTTGCCCCTCGGGATAGCGAGTCGCCGCTCGCTCAAGCGTCCGCTACGGCGATTACCCCGTGCCTCCCTGGCCATGAGCGCCCTTGCCTGGGGTCGCCGGCAGTGGCGGGGTCCCGGACGGAGCGCAGGACTACTAGATGAAGCTCTCGAGCCAATGGACATGGGCTAGCGGCAAATGCGGGGCATGTGAGCCGGGGGCCACGTAGGGCTGTCGACCACCAGCGTGCCGGCGGCTCTCAGCGATGCCCCCGGGGGACGGCCGGCGGACAGTTGAGCGACAGAGCCCCAGGGAGGTGTGGGGGCGTCGCCGTAGCGGACGCTTGAGCGCGAAGGCTTCGAACTTGCGGGCTTGTCTGCGAGCCATGTGCGCGAACTGTCCGCCGAGGTGATGCCCCCGTGCCGACCGCGGGCGCTGCGATCAGCGCAGGATGGCGAGCAGGTCGGCCGGTTCGACGGCAATACCGTAGCCGTCGGGCCCCTGGGCCATCGTCCCCAGGTCGCCAGGCAGAGCGCAGCGGAGTTGCCCGGCGCGCACCTTCTTGTCCTTGGCTGCCGCAGCAACGACGTCTTCCGGTCGACACCCCTGCGGCAGGCGAGTGGGCAAGCCGACGCGCTCGCAGAGGGCGGCGATACGGTCTGATACGTCGGCGGGAGCGCCGACGAGGCGGTGGGCGAGCTTTGCCTCGACGATCATGCCAATGGCCACGGCCTCACCATGTCGAATGGCGTAGCCGAGGGTTGTTTCGATGCCGTGAGCAACAGTGTGGCCGAAGTTGAGGATCTGCCGGTAGTCAGCCTCTCGCTCGTCGGCGGCGACCACTCCGGCCTTCAAAGCGCAGCACCTGGCGACCACTCCCTCGAGATCCTCCTTCGAGGAAGCAATACCGGCATCGCCGCGACTACGGTCGATTCCATGGAAGAGCTCGGCATCCAGAATCACGCCGTACTTGATCACCTCCGCCATGCCCGAGGTGAGCTCAGGGGCAGGCAAGGAGTCGAGTGCCATGACGTCGATCAGCACGCGCTCGGGCTGGTGAAAAGCGCCGACGAGGTTCTTGCCAGCGGGCGTGTCCACCCCGGTCTTGCCGCCCACGCTGCTGTCGACCATGGCCAGCAATGTCGTGGGGACCTGAATGTAGCGGATACCGCGGAACAGGGTTGCAGCCACGAAGCCCGCCACATCACCTACAACACCACCTCCGACGGCAATGATGCAGGCGTCGCGACCGTACCCGAGATCGATGAGCTGATCCTGAACTTCGGCCACGGCCTGCCGATTCTTGGTTGCCTCGCCAGCGGGAAAGGTGATGAGATCGGCGACCTCTCCCCGTGATCGCAACTCATCGGCAAGGGCATGGGCGTAAAGAGGTCCGACGCTACTATCGCTGACGACCGCCCAACTTTCGGCGGACACTGAGCCAAGGACTTGATCAACCACACCATGAGGCAGGTCGACGCCAACGAGAATCTCGTAGCTGTGGCCCGGAGCAGAGGGAATGGCAACTTTGATGCGTTGCATTAGTGACCCTTCGACTCAGGTTTCCGGCGAGCTCTCTGGCAGGAGCCCGACCGGCACATCGTCGAACCCCAGCTCTTCGAGCGCAAGGGAGAGCGTCATCTCGGCCAGGGCCTGTGTGGCATCGACCACCTTCACGGGCAGGCGCTCGGTGTCCAAACCAAGAGGAATTTCAGTACAGCCCATGATAATCGCCCGCGCACCTAGATCGACCAGAGTCATCGCCGTCCGTTCGAGTCTTTCGTCCGGGCCGATGTTTCCTGCCTTGATGGAGTGGATGGCCTCCATCACGCTGGCCTGATCAGCCTCTTTCGGATGCAGGGGCTCACTGCCCGCCTCTCGCAGAAGCCGGTCGTAGAGGCCGGTCGTCAGCGTGCCGGTCGTAGCGAGGATTCCGATTTGTCGCGCGTCCGGGACGTCTCTCCTCACAGCGGCCACCGCTGCGGCAATCATGTCGAGCACGGGAATGCCCACCGCCTCGCGCATTGCCTCCAAGTACGCATGCGCCGTGTTGCACGGGATGGCGATGAAATCCGCCCCACCGGCCTCGAGCACCATCACGCCTTCGACCAAGGCAGGGGTAGGGTCGGGCCCCACGCCGACAATATGGTTCGTGCGGTCAGGTATCTGGGTGGCGCTATTGAGCAAACAAGGCGGGTGTTGTTCGTCGCTGCCAGCGCCAAGAAGGTCGATCAGGCGGCCATAGAAATCGAGGGTCGCGGCCGGGCCCATGCCCCCGAGAACTCCGATTGTGCGCATTGGGGCTCCTTCTCCACTTGCCACTCACCCAGCCGATATCCAACGCCGGCTCGACGTATGCCCCGTCGAAGTCCGACGCCAGTCCGACGCACAGCACATCGGCGCCCAAAACATCGGCGCCCAGCGCCAGCTCGTACCTACTCCCCTTCAGCGTCTGCGGACGCCTTCGGATCCCAGCGCAGAATCGGGCGACGAGCGGCACCGACCTCGTCCAAGCGACGCAGGAATGTGGAGTGCGGCGCGCCCTTCACGACCTCGGGCTCGGTCTCCGCCTCGTCGGCAATGGCAATCATGGCATCGATGAACAAGTCGAGTTCCTCACGGCTAACCGTCTCGGTAGGCTCGAGCATCAGCGCGCCCGGCACGACGAGGGGGAAGTAGACCGTGGGCGGATGGTAGCCGTAGTCCATGAGGCGCTTACAGATGTCCATCGCCGTTACACCGTTCTTCTTCTGCTTCCGATCCGAGAAGATCACCTCATGCAAGCTGACCTCCTGCTGCGGCAGGTGGTAGTGATCCTCGAGCCTCACCCGCAGGTAGTTGGCATTCAGGACAGCGTCCTCGGCTACCTGACGTAGCCCATCCGGGCCAAGCGCACGAATGTAAGCGTAGGCCCTCACCGAAATGGCGAAATTCCCCTGGAAGGTGTGGATCTTGCCAATGCTCTGCGGCCGCGCCCAATCGAGGTAGAGCATGCCTGAGTCGTCACGCTCGACCGTCGGTCGTGGCATGAATGGCGCCAGATGCTCGCGGACCGCGACGGGGCCACCGCCCGGGCCGCCACCGCCATGCGGAGTCGTGAAGGTCTTGTGCAGATTGATGTGAAAGACGTCAACGCCGATATCCCCGGGCCGCGTCTTGCCGAGGATGGCGTTCAGATTCGCCCCATCACAATAGATCTGTCCACCAACGTCATGGATGATGCGGGAGATCTCGTCCATCTGCTCTTCGAACAAACCGAACGTGTTGGGATTCGTCAACATCAAGGCGGCGGTGTCTTCATTTGCCTCCGCCGCCAGCGCCTCGATATCTATGGTGCCGCGGTCGTTACTGGGGATCTCGACCGGGTCGAGGCCGCAAAAGCTCGCGGTAGCCGGATTGGTTCCGTGCGCCGAGTCGGGAATCAACACCTTCGATCGCTGCTCGCCCCGGGACGCATGATAGGCGGCGATCATCATGATGCCCGTGAGCTCGCCCTGGGCCCCCGCTGCCGGCTGCAGGGTCACGCTGTCCATACCGGTCACCGCGGCGAGGGCATTCTCCAGCTTCTCCATGAGCTCGAGCGATCCCTGTACCATCGAATACGGCATG
>CALAKE010000410.1 GCA_937922775.1 uncultured bacterium
CGAAAGTCGCAGATAGCGCCAACAAGGTAGGTAGCACTCGAATGTCGCGCCGATGGCGCCGATTCCAGATCACGGTCGTTCCACCCTGGTGCCTGTTCCTGGAGAGCGCCCGAAGTTTAGCCCGGATTTCCCGACGGATCACGGTTGCGCACTCACAAAGGTGCGCGAGGACTGTCTTGTACTGCCACGGTCGGGCAGCAGGTAGCGGCGCCAGCCACGGGGTGGCATCCTTTGCGGATGCCCGAGCGTAACCCAACCCGTGCCGTGTGCATCGGCCCGATCACGATCGGCGCCGGCCACCCGATTGCCGTGCAGTCGATGTGCGCCACGCACACCCAGGATGTCGAAGCCACCGTAGAGCAGGCCACGGCCCTGCACGAGGCGGGTGCCGGCGTCGTGCGTTTGGCAGTCGACTCGAAAAAGGACGCAGAGGCGGTAGCCGAGATTGCTGCGCGTTGCCCAGCCACCCTGTGCATCGACCTGCAAGAGAGCTACCGGTTAGCCGTCGACGTTGCGCCACACGTCGCCAAGCTGCGGTACAACCCCGGCCACCTCTACCATCATGAGAAGAGGAAGAGCGCCCGCGACAAGGTGGCGCTGGTGGCGGAGGCCGCCGCCGGCAATGACTGTGCCATCCGGGTGGGGGTGAACTGCGGCTCGGTGGATCCGGCGGTTGCCGAGAAGTTCGGCGACGACTCGGTGGGGGCGATGGTTGCCTCGGCTCTGGAACACTGTGGCTACCTCGATGACCTCGGCTTCGACCGCTATGTCGTTTCGCTGAAAGACTCCGACCCGCGCAAGGTGATCGAGGGCAACCAGCGTTTTGCCGCCGAGCGCCCCGACGTGCCGCTGCACCTGGGCGTTACCGAGGCGGGCTTGCTGCCTGACGGGGCCATCAAGACCCGCATCGCCTTCGAGCAACTCATCAGCCGCGGTATCGGTGACACCATCCGGGTTTCGCTGACGCTGCCGAACCCGCGCAAGCCGGAAGAGATCAGGGTCGGCCACGAGATCCTCGACGATATCGCCGCCGGCCGCTTCCGCTCCGTGCCGAACTTCGGGGCCGACCGGCTCAACATCATCTCCTGCCCGTCATGCTCTCGAGTGGAGAACGAAGCCTTCGTCGAGCTCGCCGAGTCGGTGCGCGAGCTCACCCGTTACGCCGAGGAGCATGCGCTGACGATTGCCGTCATGGGTTGCAGGGTGAATGGGCCGGGTGAGACCGACGACGCCGATCTCGGCCTCTGGTGCGGCCCGGCGCACGTCAATCTGAAGCGCGGCCCCGAATCCCTCGGCAGCTACTCCTACGACGAAATCCTGCCGCGGTTGCGCGCGGAGCTCGACCAGCTGATCGAAAGCTAGAGCCGCTCCGTTCCTGCCTCCGCTAGCGTCGCCCGGTGCCCGCTTCCGAAACCGACACGCCGAAGAACTCCAGCATCGTGCCCTTGGCCAGCTCGAACTGAGCACGCGAGTTCAAGAACGTGAAGATTGCATTGATCTCACTCAGGCGAGCATTGCGCAGTTGATCCTGGAACTGCAGCACCTGGAAGTTGGTGCTGGTCCCGACCTCGAACTTGCGTTGTTCGGCCTGAAGCTGGCGTTCGGACAGTCCTGTGGCGATCTGCGCGGTCTCGACCTGACGCACACCGCTTTCGATACTGCGGGCCGTACGACGCACGTCAAACACAACCTGCTGCCTGCGCTGCTCCAAGGTGACGATTCGCTGTCGCTCATTGATCGACGCTCGAGCATAGTTGGCGTCGGCCGAGTAGTTGCGGATCGGCATCTGGACTGTGACGCCGACGTTCCAGGTATTGAAGTCGCCCGACATGATCTGGGCCAGAGCCTGGCTGAAGCCAGACTGCTGGATTTCCAGGATCGAGCCGTCTGGCGCTCGCAAGAGGCGGTCGCCGGCGCGGCCGTTCAGGTTCAAGCCGGCGCTGAGGTTCAGCTGCGGCAGCTGGGCGTTTCGCGCCTGCTTCAGGTTGAGGCGATCGCTGTCGAGGCCGAGCCTAATCTGCCGAAGCTGAGGGTCTCGGTCGATCGCGGTGGCGATTGCAGCCTCCAGGTCGATCGGCGCTGTTGAGTATTCGAGCTCGCTGGTGGGAACGAGTCGCAGCTCCAGCGCATCGGGCCGTACGGCCTCTAGGTTCAATATCTGCTTGAGAGCATCCTCCTGGTCGGCGACGGCGTTCTGCTGCTGAATCAGAGCCAGCCTGGCATTCTCCACCTGACGCTCCGACTGCACCGTCTCGATGGGAGCCAACGTGCCGATCTCCACCTGGATCCGGTTGCGGCTGAGCTGGCTCTGTGCCAACTCGAGCGCATCCTCGCGTACCCGCAGGGTCTCGATCTGCAAGAGCAGACCCCAGTAGTTTTGGTAGGTCTGCAGCAGGATCTGCTCCAGCTGAGCGCGGAACTGTTCCTGGCTGCCCTCGTAGTTGTTCTGTGCTACCAAAATCCCCGTACGGTTGACGCTGCCACGACCGTTGAGCAGCGGCTGGGTCACGGTAAACGACAGATTCGAGGTGAGCGTCGGGTTGTTGAACGAGAACTCGTTATTTGTGACGTTGCGGTTGCCGCCCCAGTTGACCTGCCAGAAGGTGCCCCACTCGAGCGTTTCACGGAAAGTGAAGCCGCCGCTGAACGTCTCGTTGGTGACGATGTCGGCGCCCTCGGTCTGGGTAGATGCCGGAGTTGTGCTCCGACGGAAGGTTTGCGGCACGGTGAAGGTGATGACGGGATCGAAAGGCGCTCTGGCGGAGTTGATTCCTTCAAAGCTGGTGTCCTGGTTGTAGCGGCTCACCTGCACAGTGAGGTTATGCCGTACGGCCAGCTCGATGGCGTCCAACAACGAAAGCTCGAACTCTTCGCGGCCGTCCTCCCCCTGCTCCTGCACCAATGTAGCGATGAACTCTGGCGTCATCTCGAGCCCGGCCGGCAGCGGGTCGGATCCGACCGCCATGGCTGCGCGCACGGCTTCCTGAAGAGCGGGATCGAGCGTCCCCGCGCCGTCCTGGGCGGGGGCGATTTTCGGGAGGGCCACGACCAGCAGGCAGGCCAGCATGGCGCGTGCCAGCGAGGATTTCTTATGCAGCATCGGTTGGTACCTCCTGGGGAGCAACGTTTCAGGCGCGATCATTGTCGATCTTTCTATCACAACGGGGAGCCAGGGACTCTGGTTTCATCTCAGGGACTCTGGTTTCGCTTCAGGACTCAGTATTTCCAGCCCACCTTTGTTGTCTATTCGTACCGCAACGCGTCGACGGGGTCGAGACGAGCGGCTCGATTGGCAGGATAGATGCCGAAGAAAATCCCAACAAGGGAAGAAAAGCCGACGGAGATGGCGAACGACCACCAGGGGAGAGAAACTGGAAACGAGGTGGCCAGGTAGACGCCGTAGGCAATGCTGGATCCGATCAGAACACCGATGAGGCCGCCGGCGGCGGCGAGTGAGGCGGACTCGGCCAAGAATTGGAAGAGAATATCGGTGCGCCGGGCGCCCAGTGCCTTGCGAACGCCGATCTCGCGCGTGCGCTCGGTTACCGACACCAGCATGATGGCCATGACGCCGATCCCTCCCACCATGAGTGCGACGGACGAGAGGGCAACCAGGACGAGGAAGAAGGCCGTAGAGATCTGCCGCCAGATCTCGATGACGGAGTCCTGGCTGAGCAGGTCGAAGTCGGTCTCCTGGTCGGCGCGCAGGCCGTGTCGGGTGCGCATGACTCCTTCGACGTCCATCTGCATATCGTCGATGGGGACCCCTTCCTTGGCCCTCATGATGATCGTGGCGTTGCCGGCGCGTGGCCCGAAGAGCTTTCGATAGTTGCTGCCCGGAACGAGAACCAGGTTGTCCGCCTGCTCGCCGGCGATACTCGAGATATCGCGCTGCTTCAACGTACCGATGACGCGGTACTGACGACCCCGCAATCGGACACTGCGGCCGATCGGGTCGTTGAGGCCGAACAGCGCGCGCGTCGGGGTATCACCCAGAACCAGAACATCAGATCGCTGCCGCATGTCGATTTCGGTGAAAAAGCGGCCGTACTCGAGCTGTATGTCACCGGAATCGAGGAAATCGGTGCCCACGCCGATGATCTCCAGCTCGCTCGTTCGATTGCCCCGATACCAGGCGCGTCCGCGGCTCGGCGGAAATCCGCCGCCGCCCCACATCACCGATACGCTGGCCACCGTGTCCGCCTGCTCGCGGATCACTTCCGCGTCCACATCGGTGAGATCGGGACGGTTGATCAGGTCCATGAACTCCTGCCCCGAGGTGATCGACTGGATGCTGAACTTGGCCAGGACCAGAGTGTCCGTTCCCATGCTCTCGATCTGGCCGGTGATCACCTGATCGAACCCCATGATCAGGCTAGTGACGCTCACCACCATGGTGATGCCGATGACGATGCCCAGCACGGTAAGCACCGACCGCATCTTGTGGCCCCACAGGCTTTCCCAGGCCATCCTCAGGATCTCGCTGACCAAGCCCTTGCCCATGCTCATGGTCTAGTGTCCTGTCCCAGGAGTTCGTTGCGTTTTGTGGTGGCGTGAGCGAGGCGGATTCAAGGAGCAGTGCCGATCGCGATGCTTTGCCCATCGCGGAGGTGCTGCGACGCCGAAGGAGGCCGCTCCCGCCACCACCCTGCGGGCAGGAGGGATATGCAGGTGATCTCCGCGTCGTGGCTCATCGACGATGACTCCGGCATCGCCTGCTTCGCCCCTCCTTGATCTCACTTGCATCTCCTTCCTGCAAAATGTAACCAACTCCTGGGACAGGACACTCACTCCTAGCTCTCGTAGCCGAGCGCCGTGATGGGCTCGAGTCGGGCGGCGCGACTCGCCGGGTAGATGCCGAAGACGACACCGACGACGGTGACGACGCCAAGCGCCAGCCAGACCGACCAGAGCGCGAGGGTGTAAGGGAGTGGGGTAAACATCCCGACCAGAGTGGCGGCGCCGTAGCCGAGCAGCAGGCCGATCACGCCGCCAACGAGTGACAAGGTGACCGCCTCGACGAGGAATTGCCAGAGAATCAGCCGGTAGGTGGCGCCGACGGCCTTGC
>CALAKE010000411.1 GCA_937922775.1 uncultured bacterium
CTCTTTGCGGCGGCTGGTCGCCTGCGCCAGAAGGAACGAGGCCAAATTGGTGCAGGCCAGCAACACGAGCAAGCCCGCCGCGGCCAGAAGAACCGCCGCAAACGGCTGGGCTGCGCGGTCGAAATCCGGATCCATGGCGACATCTTGCAGGGGAACTATGGGGAAGGCCCACTCCTGGTCAATCTCGGGATGGGATTCCCGCAGCTGATCGGAGAGCACCTGCAGACCGGCCCTCGCGCCCTCGAACGACACCCCCTCGGCGATCCTTCCCACGACTGAGAATCTACGCTCGAGGCGGTCCTCGAAGGGCGTAACGTCTGTGAGGCCGGAGGCGAGGCCGTACATCGTGAGTGGAACGAAAAACTCCGATGTCAGGCCGGCTCCCGAAAGACCGCGGAACCCTTCCGGTGTGACGCCGACCACCGTGAAGGGCTGGCCGCCGATTCGAACATCCTCGCCGACGATCCCCGGGTCGCCCCCGAAGGCGCGTTGCCAGAAGCCGTGGCCCAGCATCGCCACGGCATGCGTTCCGGGTGTCGCATCCTCCTCGGGCAGAAAGGTGCGACCGATCACCGCTCCCACGCCCAGCATGGGGAAGAGCGTCTGGGAGACGCCTTCACCCAGCATCCGTACGGTCTCGTCCTCGATCTCGACCCTGGAGATGATGGTCTTGAACGCCGCGACGTCTTGAAAGCCCTCGTCGAAGTCCCTCATGGTCTCGTAGTTGGGAAACGAGGTGGAGCCGAACTCGGACCGGCCCGGTACGTGGGTGTAGACGCGCACCAGCTCCTCCGGCGCCCGGTAGGGATATTGCTCGATGAAGACCGCGTGCACGATCGAAAAGATGGCCGTATTCGCCCCGATACCGATGGCCAGCGAGAGCGTGGCCACCAAGAGAAATACGGGCCGCTTTGCCAGGGAACGCGCGGCCATGCGGGTGTCGCGCAGGATGCTGTCGAGCACGTGGCCGGGGCTGAGTCTATGGGGTCCGCGGCCAGACTTGGACCCGCGGCGTCCCCGAGAACGGCCGCTCGCGCTTCCGGATTCGCCCCACTCGCGGCTTGGAGCCTGAGGTTGATCCAGAGCCCTGGCCCTTCGAGCCGCCCGATCACGCTCGGGGCGAATGCGCCGTAGCAGGTCGAAGCTGAGCCGGCTGTAAAAACTGGCCAACCTTGCCACTCCGGGTCTCGTCCCCAACTCACTCCTCATGTCGTCGTAGGAGGCCAGTAGCTCGGGCCCTCGACTCTTTCTAAACTCCGCTGGCAAGAGCTTCATCAGAAAGGAGTAGTAGCGTCGGCCGGGGCTCATCGGGAGGCCTCCTTGGCGAGGAGATCACGAGCGATCCGAACCATGTCTTGGTATTCGTCGGTGTCGGCCGCCAGCGCGTCTCGGCCGGCAGGGGTGAGGCCTACGTACCGCCACCGTCCGGTTCCCCCGGAGGGTCGATCAGACTGCTCGTCCGCCACTTCCACGAGCTTCTTCTCCTCGAGGTCCTCCAATGAGCCGTAGAGCATGGCGGGGTAGAGCTCGAGCGATCCGCGGGTGTGCTTGAGGACCCTGCGACGGATCTCGGCACCGTGCGCCGGCCCTTCCGCCAGGGCCAAAAGGATGTGATACCAGTGCTTTTTGAGCGCCAAGATTGCCTCCGACTCTCTGGTACGATTCCATACTATGGAATCATATATATCTATGCATACTACGGAGGGCAGGAGGAAAGAGTTTCACCACCGAGGAATTATGTGGCACGCATCTCTGTCCCCGCCGGTGAGCCTGGACCACTCATCGGTCCGCGGCCGTCGCGCCCGGTCGCCTCTAGAACCGTTGAGGACCTCGGGCTAGGAATTCCGACGATAGATAAAGATGCTCTGAACGGGCAGGAAGGTCTCAATTCTGTCGAGGGTGAAACCCGCATCACCCACGGTCGCCAGAAATGTTTCCCGTGCGAAGAGAATCTTGTCACCCGGGCTCAGGTCGCCGAGCTCGGCGCTCATCTTCTCAGCATCCCATTGCACGATCACCAATCGCGCCTGAGGCTGCAGGCTGTCGCTGATTCTCTGGAGGAACGCTACGGGATCTTCGAGAAGGTGGATGGTATTGACCATCAGCACGAGGTCGACGCCGGGCGGGAGTAGCGGATCGCTCGACTCGCCGAGAATGGTCGTCACATTATTCACGCCGTCATTGGCGCAACGATTCTCGAGTTGTGCGAGGGCATCGTGGTCGATGTCATTGGCATAGACGTGCCCTTCGCGACCGACGGCACGCGCTAGGCGGAGGGTGAAATAGCCGTAACCGGCGCCGACATCGGCGACCACCATGCCCTCTTCTACTCCGATGGTGCGAATCACGGTCTCCGGAAGCTGCCACATCCAACGGTCACGATCCCTCTCCTCTTGCTGCTCGGGATCGTGTTGGTGACCGTGCTCGGGCTCCTGCGCAGGAACGGCCCCGATGAGGAAAAGGAGCGTCGTACAGAAAACGGTCAAACGAAGAACGCCTCTATTCATGATGTGATCCCAGGTCGGACGGCAAGGTAGTTTCAGTTATATAGACGCACGAGTGGGCAGAGGAGTTGAAGCCGGCTGACCTCAAACTCATTGCGCGTCGTGCTGTTCCCGCAGGTAGCGAAAGCCCACCATCTGGCGATTCTCCTCGTCCCACAACCGCAGGCGTAGTGACTTCAGGCTGCACCGCATCGTGAGCGGGCGGGTCGGTGCCAGGGCGGGATTCTCCTCGTGGCACTTGCGCAGGAAGTAGTTCGGAATACGAGGGCTCAGATGGTGGATGTGGTGGTAGCCAATGTTGCCGGTGAACCAATGGAGGATCCGGGGCAGCTCATAGAAAGAGCTGCCCTCGATCGCGGCCATCGAATAGTCCCACTGGTCGTGACGGTCCCAATAGACCCCTTCGTACTGGTGCTGAACGTAGAACAGCCACACCGCGACCGCGCCGCCGAAGATCATGATCGGTAGCTGGATCATCAAGTAGGCTCGGAGTCCCATCAGCCAGATCAGAAGGGCGACGAGTGCGGCAGAACCCAGGTTCGTCCAATAGACGTTGAGGCGCTCGCGCCTGCGGGCAGCGCGGTCCGAGAATCGGTGCTTGAACAGGAACAGGAACGAGGGTCCGACGGTGAGCATTACCCATGGGCTGCGATACAAGCGGTAGGCGATGCGGGTACGCAGAGGCGCGGCCCGATACTCATCGACGGTCAGGGTCCAGATTTCCCCGCCCAGGTCGCGGCGATCGAGGTCGCCGGCGGTGGCGTGGTGCATGGAGTGCTCGCGCCTCCAGCGGTCGTAGGGCGTAAACGTCAGCACTCCAGTGAGGAAGCCGACGATATCCGTGGCTCGTTTCGACTGTAGAAAGGACCCATGGCAGCAGTCGTGGAAGATGATGAACGTGCGTACCAGGAAGCCGGAGGCCGGAACCGCCAGCGTCAGCGTCAGCCAGTACGAGACCTCGAGGCTGCGATACATCAGGTACCAGAGAATCACGTAGGGAATGACGGTGTTGACTAGCTGCCAAACGCTGCGCAGCGTGTCGGGCTTCTGGTACTCGGCCGTCAGCTCCTGCCACCTGGGACTATCCGGCGCTGCTTGCATCGATGATGAGGCCCTACTCGATGGCCAATCCGCGGAAGACTGGCTTATTGGTCGTTCATTTCTACTCTCTATTTTTGTAGCACTCCCGCGTGGATTTTTGTACTGAGACCACGAGTGTATTGGCTCCGAATCGGTTAATCAGGACCCGAGGGGGGCTTATTTTCATGTCTCTCGATATTGCTTCCGGGCACCCAAAATCGCTACATTTACTCCTCATTCCCTCCGGATTCCCCTGGACCGTTTCCCATGAAGTGCCCGAGCTGTGGCGCACAATCTCAAGCCGAAGACCTGCAGTGTGATGCCTGCGGGGCAGCGCTCGAAGTGCGTGCCGACATATCGGACGAGGCCCCCACGGGCTTCGGAGCTGATCCGGACGATGCACCCACTAGCCTCGGCGGGGTTGCGCCTGACGATCAGGGCGAGGCTCCTACCGGCTTCGGAGCCGACCTGGACGACGCGCCCACCAGCCTCGGCGGAGGTGCGCCCGACGATCCCGGGGATGCGCCGACCGGCTTCCAATCCTCCTTCGCGGCTCCATCGGGATGGTCCGACCCGGCCAAAAGCGGCGGAGATTTCGCCGTGCTTCCCTCCGCGAGTGATCTGCAGGACGCTGCTCAGGAGGGTGTCGTCTTGGCCGGACGCTACCGCATCCTCGGCCTGCTCGGTGAGGGCGGCATGGGTGCGGTGTACAAGGCCGAAGATCTCGAGCTCGACCGGCTGATTGCCCTGAAGGTCATTCGCCCGGAGCTCGCTAGCCACCCCGAGGTTCTTCAGCGCTTCAAGCAGGAAATCATCCTGGCGCGCGATGTAACTCATCCGAACGTGGTGAGAATCTTCGACCTCGGCACGGCCAATGGGCTGAAGTTCATCACCATGGAGTTCGTCGAGGGGAGAGACCTGAAGTCGTTCCTGAATGAGGGGCACGAGTTCGGAGCCGACGAGACCGTCGAGATCATGCTGCAGGTTTGCCGGGCTCTCGAGGCAGCTCACGAGGCCGGCGTCGTGCACCGCGACCTCAAGCCTCAGAACATCATGCTTGCGCCCGATGGCAGGGTCCTTGTCATGGACTTCGGCGTCGCTCGCTCGATGCAGACCACGGGCATGACCCGGACCGGCGACATGATCGGCACTCCCTCATACATGTCGCCCGAGCAGGGCCAGGGCCTCAGCATCGATGCTCGTTCGGACATCTATACCTTGGGCATCATCTTCTATGAGCTGCTTCTGGGGCTCATTCCGCACGAATCGGAAACGCCGTTGGCGACGTTGCTCAAGCGGACCAAGGAGAAGGTCGAACCTCCCATCAGGCTCGATCCGGACATTCCGAAGTACCTCAACAACTTGATTGTGCGCTGCCTCGAGATCGAGCCCGAGCTGCGATACCAGAGCGTCACCGAGATCATCGCCGACCTCGACGCTCAGCAGGCGCCCACTGGGCACTCAACCATCGCTCGCCTGCCGCACGCCCTGCGTAGATCCTCGCCCGCAGCGCGCTGGAGCTTGGGCCTGGCCGGCATCATTCTCGCAGGCGTCTTGGGAGTGGCAGCGCTTGCCACGAGTGGCCGGTTTCCCTCCAGCGCCCCGGTCGCCGGTGCCGCAGAGGCCGAGATCGATCCAATCTCACTAGCTATTCTGCCGTTCCGTAATGCCTCGGCCAACGCGGATCTCGATTGGCTGGGATCGAGCCTCGCAGAAATGCTGCGCTCTGACGTAGGACAGTCAGGGAGCCTGGTGACGGTGCCCACGGACCGTGTGCACCAGATCATGTCCGATCTCAAGGTGAATCCGGACCTGGCCATGGACGACTCGACCATGCATCGCCTCGGTGGATTCAGCAACGCAGACACCGTGCTATCCGGCGAGTACGTGAAACTGGGCGACCAGATCCGCATCGATGCCACCCTGCATGACCTGGAAAAGGAGC
Source organism: uncultured bacterium (assembly GCA_937922775.1). GTDB lineage: Bacteria > Acidobacteriota > UBA890 > UBA890 > UBA890 > CALAKE01. Next base: position 5,530 of record CALAKE010000411.1, read on the forward strand.
AGAGCGTCTCCTTGAGTG
>CALAKE010000412.1 GCA_937922775.1 uncultured bacterium
TGGCGTCAGAATATCGTCCCGGGCGAACATGACCTGGAAACCGCTAACGCCCGCCAGCGTGCCCGCCGGGGCCCTGATCTCGGCCGGAAAATCCGGAAAAGTACTGATATCATTACCCAACACGGCCGAGGTGTTGGTGAACTGCGTGCCCGTTAGCTGCATCCCGTCGCCGGAGTCGCCGGAAAACAGGATGGTCACCTGCTCGAGCTCTTGTCTCTCGTCACTCGCGGTTGTCATTTCTTTCATCCCGGAGAAGAACTCTTCTGGTCCTGGAAGCATGCCCTCCTCGGGATGCTTCAGGCCTAGATTCTACACGTCGAGGACGGGAAACACTCGGGGCAAAGCCCAGCCCCGGGCACAGGCATGCCGGCCAGCCAAATCTCGCTTAGGATGGGGAAATGATCGTGCCCGCCTTTCCGGCAACGATCATCTCCAGATCGGCGAGAGACCCGATGGCGGCGCGCCCGCCTGTTTCCTTGACAAAATTGCAGGCGGCCTCGACCTTCGGCCCCATCGAGCCGGCGGCGAAATCGTACGAAGCCAACTCCTCAGGCGTCACTCGGTGCAGCAGCTTCGCATCAGGATCACCCCAGTTCGCATACACACCGTCGACATCGGTCGCCAGGACGAGCAACTCGGCCTCGAGCTCGTACGCGAGCAGCCCACTGGCCAGATCCTTGTCGATCACCACCTCCGCCCCCTGCAGGATGCGTCCCGGCTGGTACATCGTCGGAATACCACCGCCCCCTGTGCAAATGACGATCACGCCGTTGTCGATAAGCAAACGGATGGGGCGAATCTCGAAGATATGCTGGGGCTTTGGCGAGGGCACGACACGCCGCCACTTGCCGCCGTCCTGAGCGATTGTCCAGCCCCGTTGCTCAGCCAGCCTTTCGGCCTGTTCCTGGTCATAGACTGGCCCGATGGGCTTTGTCGGGTTGTCGAACGCGGGGTCTCCGGGGTCAACCTCGACCATCGTGAGAATCGTCGCGAACGGCTGCTCGTAAGGCATGAGGTTGCCGAGCTCCTGCTCGATCATGTATCCGATCATGCCCTCCGTCTGTGCGCCGAGGACATCGAGCGGATAGGGTTCGACATCCTCGAAAGCATCCGCCTGGAGGGCAAGCAGCCCCACCTGAGGACCGTTGCCATGAGAAATGACCAGCTCGTGGTCGAGGGCTATCGGCGCCAGCGCTCGGGCCGCCACCTGAACGTTCTCGCGCTGAACATCGGCGGTCATCGGCTGTCCACGTTTCAGCAGGGCATTGCCACCGAGAGCGACAACGATTCTCATTTCAGTCCCCCAGCGTCGCCACCATGGCAGCCTTGATCGTGTGCATACGGTTCTCCGCCTGATCGAAGACAACCGCGTGCTCGGACTCGAAGACCTCCTCGGTAACCTCCATGCCATCGAGGCCGAACTTCTCGAAGATCTGCGCCCCAACGGTCGTCTCGCGATTATGGAAGGCGGGCAGGCAATGCATGAACCGCACATCCGGGTTGCCGCTGAGCTCGACTGCTTTCGCATTGACCTGGAAGGGCTTCAGCATCTCGATTCGGTTTTTCCACACCGACTCGTCCTCACCCATCGAAACCCAGACGTCCGTGTGGATGAAATCAGTGCCTTTCACGGCGTCTTCAACGTCTTCGTGGAAACCGAGCTTCGCTCCCGTGGCCTCTGCGATGGCACGACACTCAGCGACGAGCGCGTCACTTGGCCACAGCTCCTTCGGGGCGCCAACACGAAAGTCCATGCCCAGCTTGGCAGCGCCGACCATCAACGAGTTGCCCATGTTGTTACGGGCGTCGCCGAGATAGCAGTAGGAGATCTGCCGCAGTGGCTTGTCGCTGTGCTCGATCATCGTGAGAACATCGGCGAGTATCTGCGTCGGATGAAACTCGTTGGTGAGGCCATTCCACACTGGCACCCCTGCATGCTCTGCAAGCTCTTCGCAGGTCGCCTGGGCGAAGCCACGATATTCGATCCCGTCGTACATGCGGCCGAGGACCCTCGCCGTGTCTTTCATCGACTCCTTGTGACCGATCTGCGAGCCACTCGGGCCGAGGTAGGTCACGTGGGCCCCTTGGTCGTATGCAGCCACTTCGAACGCGCATCGCGTGCGCGTCGAAGCCTTCTCGAAGATGAGTGCGATGTTCTTGCCGCGCAGGCGGGGCTGCTCGTAGCCGCCGTACTTGGCGGCTTTCAGGGATTTCGACAACTCCAGGAGGAAACGAATCTCGGTGGGAGAGAAGTCCAAGAGCTTCGTCAGGCTACGGTTTCTCAGGTTCACGGCCACGGTGATCTTCCATCCCTTCTTCTTCGACAGTTCGTCGGAATAGTGTCCAGACGGGTGCGCTCACGTGAATAGCGTAGGACCAGTCGGGGCCTGCAGGAACCCCTCAGGGTATTGTAGGACGTTCGGCACCGTGGCATGCGCCAATCAGGGGTGTTTGGGGGCGGCCAATCGCGGACCCGAGGCTGAGGGGAGAAGGCAGGTAACGCGAGTCGGAATTAACCCATCATATCCGCCGGCTGGCCAGTGGTCTGTACGACCCTTTGCCAGATCTCTCCGTGCGGATCCAACTCCTTGCGCGAGGCAACCGCGAGGTGCAGCGGCACGTGGGTAAAACGGTGATTCCAGAAGCCCACCATCATGTCGGTACGCCCCGCCATCGCGGCGTGAACCGCATGCTGACCAAGCACCTGGCAGAAGGCCGAATCCATCGAGTTTGCCGGCAAGCTACGGATGGTGTAGCTGGGGTCGATGTACTTCACCGTGTGATCCATTTGTCGCGACGTGAGATGCCCCTCTATTCTTTCCTTCAGAAAGATGCCGATGTCCCTGAGTCGGACATTGCCAGAAGCATCGGTTTCTGCGCCGGCTGAGTGCTCAACCAAGTCCTGCCCTGCTCCCTCCGCAACCACCACAACGGCGTGTCGGCGCTTCTTCAATCGCCGCTCGAGCGTCGAGAGAAAACCACCCTCTCCTCCCAGAGAGAAGGGCACCTCTGGAACCAAGCAATAATTGACATCGCCACTGGCCAAGGTGGCGTTCGCAGCGATGAACCCGGCGTGCCGGCCCATGAGCTTCACGAGCCCGACTCCGTTCCACGCCCCCTTCGCCTCGTTGTGTGCCGCCGCGATGGGTAGCTGTGCCGCCTCGACGGCGGTGGACAACCCGAACGTTCTCTGCGTCCACATCAGGTCATTGTCGATGGTCTTTGGAACCGCAATGACCGAGATCTTCAAGCCACGACGCTCGATCTCCCCACACAACCTCGAAGCCCCCCTCAGCGTGCCGTCTCCACCGACGACGAATAGCGCTCCGATCTTCCACGCAACAAGGGTATCCACCATCTCGTTGGGATCCTGCGCCCCGCGAGAGCTTCCCAGCAAGGTGCCGCCGAGACGATGCGCGCGGCCCACGGTTTCGGTTTCCAGAAAGAGTGGTTCGGCGTAGCTGTTCTTCGAGGAGAGGCCGGCGTACCCGTAGCGGAATCCGAGAATGCGCCGCACATCGTACTGATGCCGTGCCGTCATGAAGAGCGAGCGGATCACGTCGTTGAGCCCCGGACACAGTCCGCCGCAGGTAACGATGCCACAGCCGGTCGTGTCGGGGTCGAAAAACAGGTCACTCCGCGGCCCGGCGGCCTCGAACGCGGGCAGGGACTCACCCCTGCCACGCCGGGACTCGGCCTCCCCTGCCTCACTACATGCAAGCACCTTGTTGGTGTCGTCCACAAACCGCGTGCCCGAGCCCCGCAACGGCGACGGAATCCGGGCCTCGCCCAACCGGGCGACCTCGAGATCGTCGGGAGTGGGTAATGCGGCCAGTCTTTCTTCCACCATCATCGACTCCTCGTCGCCGGCTTGCTAGAACTTCCACCCCAGGGAAGTCGTGATCCCAAAGTCGTTCTTGTGGATCTCGTCCAGGCCCGTCTCTTGTGGAGGATCGCTATCGTAGTTCTCGAAGAAGCTGATGGCGAAATACAAGTCCTTGAACAAGATCTCCCGTCTGAATGTGCTCGTGAG
>CALAKE010000413.1 GCA_937922775.1 uncultured bacterium
GCTCCATGGCGAAGAAGTGCTGACCGTCCGAGGTTCGTCCGTTCTCGTAGATCGCGGCGATGGCGGGGTGCTTGAGTCGCGCCAGCGCCTGTGCCTCGCGGCGAAAGAGCTTCACTTCCTGCTCGCTGACGTAACGCCCACCTCGGATCACCTTCAGAGCCACAGGTCGGTGAGGGTGCTGCTGCTCGGCCTCGAAGACGATGCCCATCCCACCTTCCCCCAACTTGCGGACGATGCGATAGTCGCCGATCATCTCGCCGCGATTCAGTGCGGAGTCCGAGGTGCATGTCTCGGTTGATTCGGGTCCTGGCTTGGCAGCCGCAGAATCGTTGTCTTCCATCGTCTCTCGGCCCTTGCTACTGTTAAAAAAAAATCGGCGTCTGGGATCTGAATTAGAAACCTACTGCAAGATCAGGAAAGGAACAACGGGCGTGAGGTGGGGCCTCTGGTCTGTATCGCGCGATCTCGACGCTGTAGCCTTTCCCCCGTACCGATCGCGGCCGGTCGATGCTAGCGGTACGGATGATCGTGAAGACCGCGTGCAGAGGCTAGTGACTTGGAGGATGTCCTCACTCGGTGACCGAGGGACTCGACATGGTGATCTCATCTAGAAGGGTACTAGCCGCCTCTTCTGCCGCCGCAGCCATCTGTCTGGGGTTGGCCTGCGGCACCTCGAACGCGCCGGATGTCTACGACTCGCAGGTGGGGGAGGGCCGACCTTCCGAAGCCGAGCTCCTGCAGTCACAGGTAGAGGACCTGCTCGAAGAGACGGGTTTGCCCGGACTCGCGGTGGCGATCGCCGAAGGCGGCCAGGAACCATTCGTGGCGACCGCGGGCTATGCCGACACTGGCCGGATCATCCCCGTCACCGCAGATACTTCGTTCTTCATCGGCAGCATCTCGAAAAACGTCTTTGCTGTCATCGCGCTCCAGCTCGCGGAAGATGGAATTCTCAGCCTGGACGATCCTCTATCGACCTATGTCGAATGGCCTCGAGGGGACGAGATCACGGTTCGTATGCTGATGAACCACATGTCGGGTATTCCCGACTACTTCGGCTCACTGTCGCTGGGAGATTCCTCCGCTGGCGTGCCGGAGTTCTTCTCCTCGCCCCGTCCTCCGGCCGAGATCATCGAGATGATGCCGAGCCGAGCCCCGACCTTCGAACCGGGCACCGAGCAGGGCTACAGCAACACGAACGGGCTGCTCGTGGGATTGGTGATCGAGAAGGCGACCGGCAGACCCCTGGGCGAGGTCTTCGACGAGCGCATCGTCGTGCCCCTTGGTCTCGAGAACACCTACTTGTATGGCGCGGCTACGACCGACCGCCCTCGCGCGCGCGGCTACTGCGGCACGCCCGGGTGGGTGGAGGTCGAAGGCGAGCTCATCGATTGCTCATTCGCTGACGAGGCCCTACCCGACGCGGCTGACGGCAGCATCGTGTCGAGCGCCCCGGACCTCTTGCGCTACCATCAGGCGCTACGTGGCGGCGAGTTGCTCAGCGAGAGCGCTTGGGAGGCCATGCGCCGCGTCGAGCCCGGCACGGTCAACGGCCTCGGCTACCTGATCATGACGGGCCCCGAGGGAGATCACGAGGGCAATGCCGGCCGGGCGATGGGCCATGTCTCGGCCAACGTCTATTACTTAGACAGGGATCTGTTTGTCGTCATGCTGTTGAATCGAGGCGATGCGCCGCTGCCGATGCGCCAGTTTCTGGCGCGACGGTTCGCTCCGGAGTGAGTGCAGATCCGACCATGCCGATGTGTTGCAGTGTTGGCCGTTTCGGTGTCGCAGCGTGGCAACACAGGAGCTCGCTTAGCCTGCGGCAGCCAGGCGTTCCTCGGCGATCCGCCGGGCGGCGGCGCCGGTCGTGATGCCGTCAGATTCAGCGCGCTCGAAAATGTGCTTCAGCACCCGGCTCACGCTCTCGATTACCTCACGATCAGCCGCCTCGCGGGCCAACCCCCGCGTCTCCATCGCCAAGCCGGCCATCGCCCCCCCGACGTTCACTACATAATCCGGCGCGTACAGGATGCCTCGTGCCTGGAGTCTGCCTTCATCCTCCGGTGTGGCAAGTTGGTTGTTGGCCCCTCCGACAATCGCCTTGCACCTGAGCCGGGGAATCGTAGTCTCGCTGAGCACACCACCCAGAGCACAGGGCGAGAAGATGTCGCACTCGGTTGCGATTGCGTCCACAGATGCCGCCCCGGAGGCGCCCGTCATTCCTCCCGCCGACTCGTCTTCGTTTCCCACCAACTCTAGCCCGAGCCCGTCCCGGAAGTGACGGATGGCACGTTCGTCCACCTCGCTGAACAGCACACGGGCGCCAGCCTCCAGCAAATGCTCAATGAGCCCGCCGCCGACGCTGCCGGTTCCTTGTACCCAGACCCGTCGCCCGGCCAGGTCAGCATCGCCGAAAATATGTTCACAGGCGACCTGGATGCCGGTGAAGACGCCCAGCGCGGTGGCCGGTCCGGACGACCCGGATCCGCCTGCTGCCTCGGTACGGGCGAACACATACGGGGCGCCTGTTTCCGCAACGACGTTCATGTCCTCCGACGACGTGCCGACATCGGGCGCGGTGCGGTACGAGCCGCCGAGTTGGTGGACGAGCGCTCCGTAGCGGCGCAGCAGATCAGGTCGGGCCTCGGGGTCGAGATGAGGAGGAGTCGCTAAGACCGCCTTGCCGCCGCCGTACGGCATGCCCGGCACGGCGAACTTGTAGGTCATTCCCGCGGCAAGACGCAGCGCGTCGCGCAATGCCGTTGTGGGGTCTGGATACGACTTCATCCGCGTGCCCCCTACCGCGGGCCCCAGGCAGGTCGAGTGGATGGCAATGAACATCCAGGTCCCGGTGGGGCGATCGTATCGGGCGACCGCGGACTCTCCGTCCCATTTCTCCAGCAGGGATTCCATGCCCACTCTTATACACCGTTTCAGGAATAACCGGTTCGTTTCCGTATCCACAATCAGTAGAGTTCTAGTAGGGCTGGGGGAATCACGGCACGGGCTCACCTCCGAGCCCTACACGCTTCTGCTTCGGGAGCCCGGTAGGAGCAGCGCCCGATGGGCGAGGACTCAAAGACGTCGGTGGCGTACGTCGAACTCTCCATCCACAACCTCGATGTCGCCGGTCTTCTGCCCCATGGACCGGAGCTCGACCAGTTTCAGGCCCATCCTCTGTACGCGAAGCTCGCCACTGGTTGGCTCGCCCAGGATTGCAGTGAAACTGCCGCAGAGGCCCTTCTCCATCTCGAAGAAGGACTGTTCAGAGCGTGGGATGAGGGCAGACGCACCTGGTTGGAGGAGTACCTTTCTGCCCTGGAACTGCCATCGGAGGTGCACGCGCAAGCGGTCGAGATCATAGAAGGGGCAGACATGAGGTTGGCCGACGGAGTCGCCAAAGTACGAGCGCGCGATCGGGCTGTGGCAGACAAGCTAGCAGCTGCCAGAGCGGAAGCAGCCAGAGTGAGTGCAGCCGAGCTGGAGGTCGCAAAGGCGGAATTAGCCAGGGCCATCTCGGAGGCTGAGTCGATTCCCTGGCCCAACCCCGAGCACGCAAGAGATCTGGCTGCGCTGCTCGGGGAGATGGCGGAGCCGGAGGCCCCCCTCCCTTACCACCAGGCCCGTGACTACGCTGGAATATCGCAGGAGGATGCGCGATCTGCATCTGACACTCTGGATAAGCTGGCTGGCGTGACCGCACTGCAGCTTGCTGCCCTCGATGAGCTTCGTCGTACAGATCCTCCAGAGGGGCCAGTGCGGCCTGAAGAGCCACCAGAACCGACTGTGAGCAAGGGCTGGCAGAAACTATGGGATAACCCTAGCAAGCAGGCGATGTCGCTTCTTTCGAACGTGGTGATCGAGCTGTGTAGGTTGTTGGGGCCACACCTCCTGACCGATGACGAGCTTTGTGCCAGCCCGCAATATCAAGAGCTCATTGTGAGAATCAATGTGCCGCCCGGCTCATCACCGGAGCGATATCGAGAGAAGACGCTGGAGGCGCTTCGAAGCCAGCCCTTACATGAGCTACCTCCGAGCGGCCGTAGCCACGCGAAGGTAGCCGATGTGCTCAACCACTACTTCGAGAATTGGCGGCTTGCGCTGAACGCAGATTCCGTGGCCTCCCTCGTCGAGGCCAAGCCCAGAGGGCGTAGAGTCTCCTGAGGCTCAAATGGTGTCGCCGGGGGGAGTGTCAGGGGGGGACGGGGAGGCGGATTCCGAAGCTGCTTCTTCGGCCGAGGCTTCTGGCTGATCTCCCGCGAGCAGGCGGTTCACCATACCCTCCAGGTCCTCGAGGTCGATCGGCTTGGCCAGGAACTCGGCCCCCAATGCCAGGCCGTCCTGAACGAACGAGGCGTTTGCATAGCCGGAGATCACGATAACCGGCGTGTCGATTCCCTCGGCGCGCATTTTGAGCAGGACGTCCAGGCCGGTCCGTTTCGGCATATAGACATCCATGAGAATCAGGTCCGGGTTGCGATGGAGGATGGCGAGAAGAGCCTCTTCTCCGTCGCTAGCCACTTCCACCTCGTGTCCCAAACCGGTGAGGAATCGCCCCATGAGGTTGCAGATGCCAGGCTCGTCATCGGCGACAAGGATTAGAGGCGTGGCGTCAGCTGATCGCTCGCTTCGCGCTCGGGCGGAAAAACCAGCGTCGCCGGATACGCCTCCTTCGGCGCCCACACCAGGGCCCGTCGGAACGTCACTGTCGAGAGCGCCTGATACCCGCATCGCCTCGAAGATGCGCCGGACCTCTTCCTCCTGCCCCATTCTCTTGTAGTGCTTGGCGAGCAGCGTGTAGACCGTCGGAAGGCTCGTGCCGCGCCGGAGAATCTCCTCCCAAACAGAGACCGCGCGATTTTCCCGTCCCTGCTCGTAGAGAGCGAATCCCAAATAGGTCGCCACCGAAAGACTGCCTTCGTCGTCTCGATGTGCCTCGTATACGGTAAGGGAGTCCAAGAGCATCTGCGCAGCGGACTCGTAGCGCTCGTTGTCGAGCTCCTCCAGGCCCAGCCGCAGGAGCTCGGCTGCTCGTTCTTTCCAGGAATCAGTGCTCGGCGTCTGTGGAGTCATGGTCTCAGGGCGCAGTTAGGCCTAGCTGGGGGTGCATCAATCACTGGTCATATGCATTCTAGCCGAGATTGGTGCTTTCCTCAGACACCCATATCGAAATCTTGGGCTGGTCGCGGCTGCGCGCTCGCCCTGACAAGCGGTGGAGGCTGGTCTCGGTAACGGCCTACTCGTTCCGCAGGGCTCGGACGGGGTCGATTGCGGTGGCACGGCGAGCCGGCAAATAGCCAGCTAGACCGGCGACGAGCGCAAGGATCACGACGACCGATGAAAAAACCCATGGGTCGGTCACCTGCACCTCGAAGACCAATGACCCGAGCCAGCCGCTGAGGGCATACGCTCCGAGTAGACCGAGGAGGATGCCGGCAAACGCCAACATGAGACCCTGACCGACGACCATGCGGCGCACACTGGATTGCCCGGCACCCAACGCCATGCGGATGCCGATTTCGTGGGTTCTCTGGTTGACGGCGTAGGAGAGCACCCCATAAATGCCGACGGCAGCCAGCGCCAGCGCCAGACCGGAGAAGACTCCCATCAGGGTCATTGAAAAGCGTGCGGGGGAAACGCCTGCAGCCAGGACGCCATCCATCGTGCGCACCTTGTAGAGCACGAGGTCGGGATCCACCTGTCGCAGCTCGGCTCGAATCTGCCCGGCCAGGGCCTCGGGGGCGGAGCCCGTGCGGACAGTCTGAATCATGGCCCAGTTGCGGTCGTCGGCGAACTGGCTGTGGGGTATATAGATGATCGGTTCCGTGCTCCCGTTCGGTGTGAGCGCCGTGTCGCCAACAATGCCGACGATCTCCCAGACTTCGTCGCCCCCGACCTGAACCGGCACTCCGAGTGGGTCCCTGTCGGGGATGTAGCGGTCAGCAAAGAGCTGGTTGACGAGGATCACATCTGGTGCATCGTCGCGGTCCGTATCCTGGAGAAGGCGTCCACGCAGCAACGGGATCTGCATGACCTCGTGGAAGTCACCGTCGACGACACGAATGTTGGCAAGCTGCCAATCGCCGAGCTCCGAGTCCT
>CALAKE010000414.1 GCA_937922775.1 uncultured bacterium
CTCCCCTGCCGCTCGACCAACACGCTGCCAAAGCGCGAGAGACGACGCTGAACAAATCGCGCCTCGAGGTCGTTGGCCTCTTGAAGACGCTGCTGCACTCTGGCCACGAGTCGCTCGATGCCAGGTCCGGGCTGTTCCTCCTGCGACGCGCCAGGTGCTGGCGACGGAGCGACCTGGCCGTGCTGCACCGTGGCAGACACCGGTCGCACAGCCGCTGGCACAGGTTTCACGGTACCAGGGGTCAGTAGGGACGAAACGCACATCACCAGAGTGAGGACGAGAGCCGGCCCGCGCCCACCGAGGGATCGTGCCTGTGCCCGCGCGCAGAGTTCTCCCAGCACTATCCATCCTCCTCGGATCTCGGTCAGACTGTGGCTGGAAAGCAGCGCATTCGCGGCTCCTGCTATCATACCCTGCCGAAGCGTGTGGAGGCGGTCACCACCGATCTCCAGGTAATGCGCAACAAAATACCTATCTCTTCTCCGTTCGTGTAGATCTCCAAGGAATTTCACTGATGCGTCCCAGGGTCCTCGTCGTCTCCCATATCGACCCCACCGGCGCCCATGGCATGGCGCCCGATATCAGGGCCATCAATGCCATGGGGGCAAAGCCGCTTCCGGTCGTCACCGGAACCCTAGCCGGTAGCCCCTCGGCTCCCGAGAGACTCGACCCCGTCCCCACCCGGGTAGTCCGCCGCATGATGGAAGCCGCGCTGGCAGAGGAACCGCTGGCGGCGGTCATCGGGCTCGTCGCGCGACGCCGTCAGGTTCGCGTGATCGCCCAGGGGCTGGCGCACATCGGGCCGCCGGCCATCGTTCTGGCCCCTCTTCATTTGGAGTTCGATGCGCGCCCCTTGCTGGGATGGGGAGCGCTCTCCGCGGTCGTCGACAGCCTCCTGCCCGAGGCCACCGCCCTCGTGGCTCCGGCCCTGCAGTCGAGAGGCGTCGTGACCCTCGCAGACGACTCACTCGGCGCTGTCAAGACGGCGGGCCAGCGACTCCTCGAGACAGGCGCCCGGTCTATTTGGTTGCGGGCTGCCAGCCATGAGGGTCGCAGCATCGATGTTTTCACGGATGATAGCGGAGCCGGTCTGCTCGACTATCCGGACCCTAATCCTGAAGCCGAACCCTCAGCCGCAGCGGCAGCCCTGGCTGGCCAGTTGGCGATGGGCACGGCGCTGCGACTGGCGGTCGACCGGGCACACCGTTACGCCTGTGCGCTCGATCGCGCACCGCACCGCGTTCTGGGGTAGGTAAGCGCTGCTGCAGGCCTGGAGAGCGGCATGGGAATCCCGTTCTTGGCTCGACGACCCGCGACCACCTCACGCAGGGTCGAGAAAATCATCCGGGTCGAGGCGCGGGAACAGCGGGTCACCGGGGTTCACCTGCACGGACTCGGGAGCAGATTCGAGCAACGAATCGAGCATCCACTCCTCGGAAGGCAAGCTCCAGCCGAGTTGTCCCGCCATGGCACGAGCCTTCTCCGGCATCGTCGGGCTTACCAGGACCATCAGGTACCGAAGTGCCTCGACAAGCTCATACAGGACCGAGTCGAGCTCGGCAGTCCGATCATCTTCACGGGCCAACTCCCAAGGCTTGTGACCATCGATGGCCAGGTTCGCGGCTGACACGAGCTCCCAGGCGGCGACCAGCCCTCCCTGCAAGTCATATCGATCCATCGCCTCGCGGTAGGTATCCACGACCTCACGTGCCTTCTCGGGAAGCCCGGTAACGGAGGCACCTGCCCCGGGGGCCGCAAGCACACCGTCCCGGTATTTCTTCGCCATGGTCAGCGTTCGTTGGAAGAGGTTGCCCAAGTCATTTGCCAAGTCGGCGTTGATGCGACCGATGAGCCGCTCGTAGTCGAATTCCATGTCGCGACCGAAGCGCACCTCGCGCAGCAAGAAGTAGCGCAAGGAGTCGGCCCCGAACTGCTCCGCGACCACCATCGGGTCCATAACGTTGCCCATGGACTTGCTCATCCTGCCTTCGGCCGTCAGCACCCATCCGTGGCCAAAGATGGTGGCGGGAAGAGGGAGCCCTGCAGACATCAGCATGGCTGGCCAGATGACAGCGTGGAAACGCGTGATGTCCTTGCCGACCAGGTGCACGTCAGCAGGCCAGTATCGCTGGTATCGGTCCGTGTCGTCGGGAAATCCGAGCGCACTCAGATAGTTGGTCAGTGCATCGAACCAGACGTACACGGCCTGCCCGGAATGTCCGGGCATCGGCACGCCCCATCCGGAGCTTGCGCGCGAAACGCTCACGTCCTCAAGTCCTTCATCGATCAACGCCAAGAGCTCATTGCGGCGGGTTGCCGGCTGCACGAACTCCGGGTGCTCTTCGTACAGGGCCTTGAGCTTGTCACCGTAGCTCGACAGGCGGAAGAAGACGTTGTCCTCTTCTCGCCAGGCGGGCTCCTTCTTGTGGATCGGGCAGAGCCCGTCCTCGAGATCCCGCTCCAGGTAGTAGGCCTCGCAGCTCACACAATAGAGACCCTTGTAGGAGCCCTCGTAGAGATCGCCGGATGCATTCGCGCGCTCGACCATGGCCACGACCGCGCGGTGATGGCGCTCTTCGGTCGTCCGGATGAAATCGTCGTACTCGACGTTCACCGACTTCCACGCCTCGCGAAACACGCCTTCCATGCGGTCGCAGAACGCGGCGGGCTCCAGCCCCTCTTCGTGCGCCCTCTTCTCGACGTTCTGTGAGTGTTCGTCGAGTCCCATGAGAAAGAACACGTCTTCTCCGGCGAGGCGCTTGTATCGAGCGATGGTATCGGCGGAGATCTTCTCGTACGCGGTGCCGACGTGGGGCCGGCTGTTCGGGTAGTCGATGGCACAGGTGATGTAAAAGCTCATCGGGACTCCAGCCTCTTCTCCTCGAATCCACAAAGATCTTCAATACAGCATCGCCAGCACTCAGCGCATCGCGAGGCGCACACCTCGCGCCCGTGGCGAATGACGTTCATGTGCAGAGGATATGCGATTTCGGCCGGCACATCCCCCTGGATGTCTCGATTGGCACGACTCAGGTCTCGCGTATCGACAAGACCCACGCGTCGCAGGATGCGATGCACGTGAGTGTCAACCGGTAACGCCGGTTGCCCCAGGGAAAACAGCAATACACAGTTGATGCTCTTGGCTCCCAAGCCCTTGAAACGCCCCAGCTCCTGACGCGCGGTCTGCATGTCCATGTCACGGAGGTAGTCCATCTCGTAGCTGCCACGTTCCTCCCGCAGCTGCTCGAGCAGGTCTTTGATTCGCCGAGCCTTCGTGCGATGCAATCCGCCCGCCACGATCGCCTCGGAAATTCGTGATACCGGCGCCGTTGCGACGCTCTCCCAACTATCGAATTCCCGCCACATTCCAGCCCAGGCCCGGTCGCGATTTGTGTCCGTGGTGTTCTGCGAGAGGATCGTGAAAACCACCTCATCGAGGGGGTTCATTCGCGACTTCGGCGTCGGATTGCCGTACTCCCCAATGAGTCGCTCGTGAATGAGCAGGAGGGCCTGCCGGCGGGAGTCGTCGTCAGGAGGAAGGTGCTCGCGCTGGTGCCCGCTCACCGCTCCAGCGACAACCTTTCGCGAAGATAGTCCACCATGCCGTCGAGCGAGACGCGCTCCTGCTCCATACTGTCGCGGTCGCGCACCGTGGCGGTGCCGTCGTCGAGGCCATCGAAGTCGACCGTGACGCAGAATGGTGTGCCCACCTCGTCCTCTCGCCGGTAGCGCTTGCCGATGCTCCCCCCCGCGTCGTAGAGCACGTTGAAGTGCTTCTTCAACTCGTCATAGAGCTTGCGCGAAGGCTCAGCCAGCTTCTTGACGAGGGGAAACACAGAAACCTGCCTCGGTGCGATGTGCGGGGCGAGGCGCAACACCGTGCGCTCCTCTTCCCCGACCTGTTCCACCGCGAAGGCGTCGGCGAGCACGGTCAACACAGTTCGGTCGAGTCCGGCCGAAGACTCGATCACTGAGGGAACGAATTTCTCGTTGCGGGCGTCATCGAAGTACCCGAGCTCTTTGCCGGAGGCCTTCATATGCTGGTCGAGATCGAAGGAACCTCGGTTCGCGACGCCCTCGAGCTCTTGCCAGCCGAAGGGGAACTCGTACTCCACGTCGGATGTATATCGAGCGTAGTGGGCCAGCTCGTCTTCGCGATGCGGCCGCAGGCGCAGCTTCTCCTGACGAATACCCAGATCGCCGTACCAGCTAAATCGCTCTTGGAGCCAGAAATCGAACCACTCCCGCTCTTCCTCCGGGTGCACGAAGAACTCCAGCTCCATTTGCTCGAACTCACGCGACCGGAACGTGAAGTTGCGCGGCGTCACCTCGTTGCGGAAGGCCTTGCCGGATTGAGCAATACCGAACGGCACCTTCATGCGGGTCGCCATTTGCACATTGCGGAAGTTCACGAACATCGCTTGTGCAGTTTCTGGGCGCAGGTAGGCAACCGCCTGCGAGTCCTTGGTGGCACCCACATGAGTTTCGAACATCAGCCCGAACTCACGCGGCTCGGTGAGGTCACCACTGCACTCGGGGCAGGTCTTCGGCGGCTCGTCGGTGCCGGCGTCACGTGCCAGGTGATCGGTCCGGAATCGGCGCTTGCACGACATGCAGTCGACCATCATGTCGTAGAAGGAGCCCACATGGCCGGAAGCCTCCCACACCTTCGGATGCATGATGATCGAGGCGTCCATTCCAACCACGTCCTCGCGTTCTCGGACGACTCGATTCCACCAGAAGTCCAAAATGTTGCGACGCAACTCGACGCCGAGGGGGCCATAGTCCCAAAAGCCGTTCAGGCCACCGTAGATTTCGCTGCTCTGAAAGATGTATCCGCGCCGTTTGCACAGCGAAACGAGTGCATCGAGAGTCTCAAGCTGGTCGGTCGTCTTCATGTCGGCAGATTCTATCCTAGGACTCGGAAGTTGAGGTCTGATCGAGGGTGCTGAGCTCATGGTTGTAGGCCTGCAGCTTGGCAAGGGCACGGGCGACATCGAGGGAGTCCTCTTCGGACCCGAGCAGCGCGGGATGCCGCACCCAAATGGCCTCCGTTTGGCAGGCCTGCTCCGCGACCGGGCACGCCATGTGGCGGCTCTCAGCCACCCCGCCATCCTTGAAAACGGGCTGCTGATAAGGGGGCGAGGAATACCCGACCGCCGCCGGGATCCCCTCTGCGACGAGTGCCTTCACCAAGGTCGACTTCGAGACCCCTCCGAACTCCCGCGGGTCCACACGCATGACAAACAGGTGCCATGAGTGCTTGCGGTCCACCGGGAGTTCCAGGGGCACGACTCCAGGCAGCCCTTTCAGCTCTGCCGTCAAGACGGCGGCATTCCGTGTGCGGAGCTCGAGCTGCCCAGGGTAACGATCGAGCTGCGCCCGCAAGATAGCTCCCTGAAACTCCGTCATACGATGATTGCCACCGAGCAGCGCGTGGCTGTACCGCTGCGCCGTGACGGCACGGCCGCAGTCGGCCAGCGAGCGACAAGTGGTGGCCACTTCGGCGTCATCAGTCACGATGATTCCGCCTTCCCCGGCGGTAAGATTCTTGCTGGCCTGAAAGGAAAAGCCGCCGGCATCGCCGATGGCGCCTACTGCCCGGTCCCCATAACGAGCACCCCATGCCTGCGCGGCATCCTCCAGAACCTTGAGACCGTGGTGCTGAGCCAGCTCCATGATCGGGGCCATGTCGGCGGGCAAGCCGGCGAAATGGACCGGCATGATGGCCGCCGTCTGAGGACGGATGGCTTCCTCCAGGGCACGGGGAGAGATGCAATACGTGTCGGGATCGACGTCGACGAAAACCGGAATTGCCCCCACCTGTACGACCGCCGTCGCGCTCGCCACGAACGTGTAGGCGGGGATGATGACCTCCGAGCCCGGGGGAATCTGCAGGGCCTTGAACGCCAGGATGAGAGCCGCCTCACCGCTGTTCACACAGATGCCCTGCCGGGCATGCTGGTATTTGGCGAAGCTCTCCTCGAACGTGCGAACCTCGCTGCCGTATGAGCTGCTCCAATTCCCCGACCGCAAGACCCGCTCTAGCGCGGTGAGCTCCTCTGGCCCGGCCTGCGGCCAGCTCGGATAGGAGGTTGAGCGCAGCGGCTTACCTCCGGCAAGGGCAAGATCAGCCACCGGCAGTCACCTCATTCCGAACCGGGGGTTTGGAGAGCTGAAATCCATGACTAGAGATGCTCATCTAATCCCATCTCCATGAGCCGCTCGCGCAAGTCACGAATATCCTGCGATCTGTCGAGAGCGGCTATGAGCAAAACGTCGCCGGAACGAACGACCGCGAGACCCTCCACGCCGAGGAGGGCAACGATCTCTTGCTCCGGCGCATGAACGAGGTTGTCCCGAGCGTCGATGGCCACGACATTCCCCCACGTCACGTTGCCGTCGTCATCGCCTGGCGTCACCTCACAGAGCGCCGCCCAGGATCCCACATCCGACCAGTCGAAGGGCGCCCGAACACAGGCGACGTTGGCAGCCCGTTCCATGATTCCGAAGTCAATCGACGTAGCGGGCATCGCGGCGTAGGCAGCGGCACGCTCCTCGTCGGCATCGGCCACGAGCATGCGCTGCGCGGCATCGGCCGCCTCGGGAAGGTGCAGGGCGAAGGCATCGAGAATGCTCCGCGTCGCCCAAACGAACATGCCACTGTTCCAGAAGAACCTACCCGCCGCGACATACTCCTCGGCAGTCTCCTGGTTTGGCTTTTCGCGAAACCTCACGACACGGCTCACAGGCACGTCACCGGCACCGTCGACCTCCACGGTCTCACCGACCTCGACATACCCGTACCCGGTTTCCGGGTAGCGCGGCGGCACACCGAAAGTCACGAGCACAGGCTCAGCCCGAGCAGTGGCAGCCGCCGCACGGGCCGCCGTGACGAAGGCATCGAGGTCGCGGATCAAGTGGTCGGCGGGCAGGACGAAAGCCACCGCGGCGGCATCCCGTGCCTCCAACCAGGCAGAGGCCCAGGCAACACAGGGCGCGGTGTTGCGAGCCTGGGGCTCCAGCAGGAGATTGTCTGTCGGAAGGTCCGTAAGCTGATTCCTCGTCAGCTCTTCGTAGTCGGCGGATGTAACCACGACGATGTTCTCAGGTCCCTCGACCAGCAGAAGTGCTCGGTCCCAGGTTTCCTGGAGCAACGTTTTGCCACCTGTGATCGCGAGGAACTGTTTCGGCTGCGCACGCCGCGACAACGGCCAGAAGCGCGTGCCTCCACCGCCGGCCATGATCACCACGAAGGCATGCGGATCGACCGGCTCCTGGTTGTTTGCCATTCCTGCCTCCTGTGCTTTGCCCGCTTCGCTGCCCGAGCTCGATTCTCCTGTTGTTCGGACTACGCGACGCCCAGCTCACGTTCGATACGACCGAGCCGGTCCGTGAGATCGGCCTGAATCTCAGCGAGCCGCTCGGCGCTGTCAGCCTCGAAGCGCAGGACAATCGCCGGCTGGGTATTCGATGGGCGAGCAAGGCCCCAGCCCCCCTCATAATTGGCGCGCACACCATCGATATCGAGAACGTCGAGCTCTGCGGCAAGCTCGTCGCGCAAGCGCTCGCAGATCTCGAACTTGGCGGCCTCCGTGGAGTCGCGGCGAATCTCCGGCGTCGTGTGGCTTGCCGGCAGATCGGCGAGCAGGTCCGCGAAGGTGCCTTCCGTGCGAGAGAGGATCTCGAGAAACTTGGCGCCGGCGTAGATGGCGTCGTCGTGCCCGAAGAAGTTCTCTCCGAAGAAGAGATGTCCGCTCATCTCCCCGGCGAGCTGTGCTTCCTCCTCCCGCATCTTCTGTTTGATCAGCGAGTGCCCCGTCTTCCACATGATCGGCCGGCCGCCTCGCTGGGCGATATCGCTCATCACTACCTGCGAGCACTTCACGTCGCAAATCACGGCCGCTCCGGGCACACGCTCCAACAGGTCACGAGCCAAGATAATCGTCAGACGATCACCCCATACGATCTCCCCGGCCGCGTCGACAATGCCGACCCGGTCGGCATCGCCATCGAAGCCCATCCCGAAATCCAGCCCCTGCTCCACGACCACTCTCTGCAGGTCTTCCACCGCCTCCTCGAGGGTCGGATCCGGATGGTGATTGGGGAACGTCCCATCCACATCGCAATACAACTCAACGACCTCACAGCCCAGCTCACGGTAGAGCTCCGGGGCAATTGGGCCAGCCACACCGTTGCCGGCGTCAACCGCGACACGCAATGGCCGAGCCAGACTGATCCGCTCCCGTATCATCGCGGTGTAAGGCTCGATGAGTTCGACGGTCTCGAGTCCACCACTGCCCTGCTCCAGATCGTCGGACTCGATGAGGTCGCGAAGCTTCAGGATGTCGTCTCCGAAGATCGTCTTCGTGCCGAGACAGATCTTGAAGCCGTTGTACTCCGGCGGGTTGTGACTGCCGGTGACCTGAATGCCGCCGTCGACGTCGAGATGATGAAGACCGAAGTAGAAGGTGGGGGTCGGCAGCATCTCGGCCTTGATCGCCGTACATCCCGATGCTCTGATCCCCTCGATCAACGCCTCAGAAAGCTCGGGGCCGGAAAGCCGACCATCTCGGCCAACCAGCACGCTCTCACCACCCACCCGGCGCACGGTGGTGCCGAAAGCGCGTCCTACGAGCTCGGCCTCGCGCGTAGTCAAGTCTTCCCCGACGATGCCCCTGATGTCGTAGGCACGGAAAATCTCAGAAGCTACGGCTGCCACGTCACCTCTCCTCTCTTCATTCGCACTCCCCTGTCGGGTAAAACCTCTGCAGAGGAGATGTTCCAACGGTTGCCTCAGGATACCCTGTCGCGCTAGGTCGTCGCGTTACGTCTGTCTGAGGCTGGTTGAACGAACAACCAATCGTTGAATGGCATCCTCACGAACGCGATGACCCAGGCCTACGATGTCGGGAACCTCGACAAAGCCGTCGGGCCCCACGGTCACCTCCGGTTCGATGATGTCCTCGTGCCAGTATCGCCGGGACGCGGACAAATCGCCGGGCATCTGGAAATTCGGCAAAGATGCCAAGGCGATGTTGTGGAGCCTCCCGATACCGGACTCCAGCATGCCACCACACCAGACCGGCACGCCGCGATCGGCACACAGATCGTGGACGGCGAGCGCCTCGGTTCGCCCACCAATCCGCGACGCTTTGATGTTGATCAGGCGACAGGCGTCGTAGTCCAGGGCCAGCCGTGCGTGTCGCAGCGAGTGGATGCTCTCGTCCAAACAGATCGGCGTCTCCAGCTCCGCCTGCAGATCTGCGTGCCCCGGGATGTCATCGTGCTCCAAGGGCTGCTCGATCATGAGCAACTCGAATGGATCGAGACTCTTGAGGATCGGGCCCTGCTCTCGCGTATAGCCGCAGTTGGCATCGACCATGAGCGGAATGTCGCCGAACTGGTGGCGGACCTTCTCGATGACCGCAACATCTTTGCCAGGCTCGATCTTGAGCTTGATCCTCCTGTAGCCCTGGTCGAGAGCCTCGGATATCTGGGCGGCTAGGTGGCCAAAATCCTCCTGAATCCCTAGCGAGATACCCACCGGGATCCGCTGTCGGGTCTCGCGATCTCCAGCGTAGAGCCGCTGTACCGACACCTCCCGCAGGTTGGCTTCGAGATCCCACAGAGCCTCCTCGACTGCTGCCCGTGCCATCGGATGCCAGCGCCAAGAAGAGAAGAGGTCAGCCATTGCCGGGCCGATGCCTTCACTCGGGAACTCATGAGCGAGAATCGCCGGGGCGAGAAAATCCTCGATGATGTGCCAGCAGGTGGCAGCATCTTCGTAGGAGTAGAGCGGCACACCATCCACTCCCGATTCCCCCCAGCCGCTAGCCCCACCCGCACGAGCCCTGACGAGGACGATCTCGCGCTCCTGCACTCCTCCGAAGGAGGTCACGAACTCCCCGACCATCGACATTTTGATCAGATACAGATCCAGCGCGTCGATGCGCATTCCTCACTCTTCCAATCCGTTGGGCTCGATGGTGCCCCTTTCGAGCAGATAGACGGTGCGTGGCGGGCTCTCCTGGGTGCGCACACACTCCCGCACGAAATAGTCGGCATCGAGATAGGTCGTGAAGATCTCCCGCGTGATCTCACGCCATGCGATGGCCAGTCCTCTGTCAGTTGCCTTGATGTCCTGGATCGAGGGAGGGATCTCGCACCTGATACGTGCCGCGTCAACGTCCAGACGCGGGTTCCCCGGCCTCATTTCGGATCCGACACCTTCTCCTTTCAGCACCCAAGGGGCGTCGATTTCGCCAACCCTGAGCGCTGCGGAGATGCGCCCGCG
>CALAKE010000415.1 GCA_937922775.1 uncultured bacterium
ACTCTCGAACGTTTCGGTCGAATCGATATTCTGTTCAATAATGCCGGGGTCTACTACCCGAAGACTGTGCCCGACATGACCGTGGAGGAATGGGACGAGACTATTGACTCCAGCCTGAAGGGCTCCTTCCTGATGTCGAAGTACGCCCTCCCCTCGATGATCGAGCGCGGTAGCGGCTCGATCATCCATAACAGCTCGGGCTGGGGAATCCTCGGCGGCAACGAGGCAGCGGCCTACTGCGCCGCCAAGGGTGGTCTGGTGGTCATGACCAAGGCGATGGCCATGGATCACGGCCCCCACGGGATCCGCGTCAACTGCGTCTGCCCAGGTGACACCGAGACGCCGATGGCAGCCGACGATGCCGAGAAGCGTGGCATGTCGTATGAGGATTACGTCGTCGGCGGATCGGATCGCCCGCTGGGCCGGATGGGCACCGCCGATGAGATCGCCCGTGCGGTTCTCTTCCTCGCCTCCGACGACTCTTCGTTTGTTACCGGCGAATCGCTGGTCGTGGACGGCGGCGGCGTGGCGGGTTAGCTGGCTAGCCGACCTAGGTGATGTTGAGAAGCGCCTTGGCCTGAACCACGGCCTCGCTCGCATCTTCCGCGAAGGCGTCAGCGCCGATTCTCTTCGCCCAGCGTTGAGTCACTGGCGCACCGCCCACCATGGTCTTGAACCGATCCTTGAGGCCGGCTTCTTTCAGCTCCTCTTCTAGCTGCTTCTGACCCCCCATGGTCGTGGTAAGGAGGGCGCTGGTACCGATGATGTTGGCGTCGAACTTGTCCGCCTCCTCGATGAACTTCGGCACCGCAACGTCCCTGCCCAGGTCCTTGACCTCGAACCCGTTGGCCTTGAAAAGAGAGACCACGATGGTCTTGCCGATATCGTGTACGTCGCCTTCCACGGTACCGATAATCAAGCGCCCCTGGGCTTGCCCCTGATTCGTCGGTATCGACTCGTTGAGCAACTCGGTTACCCCGACCATGGCGGTGGCCGACATAATCAGCTCGGGAAGAAAGAGTCTCCCCGATCCGAACAGGTCGCCGACCTTGTTGATGCCGGGAATGAAACCCTGGTTGAGCAACTCGAGGGGATCGACGCCCTCGCCGAGCCCCTTCTTGGCCACCTCGAGGGCCTCCGGCGCGTCCCCCTTGACGATGACCTCAATCGCACTCTCGAAGATATCTGCTGACATGCTCCGTCTCTTTCTCCGATTGAAAGCCGCTTCTTCCCCAGAGGGTATTCCTTCGCGGGGACCTTATGGCCCCGCCACATACTATCCGGAATAGCCGGTCTGGGACTTGAAGAGACTTACCGAATTGATCCGAATATCGAGCAGCTCCGCAATCTCCATTTTGGCGCGGATTCCCTTGGGACTTCCCGACACTGAAGTTACCAGCCCCAGACCCAGGTCCTCCCTGAGTTGGTGCATGACTTCCTCGTTGGTCAGGTCGATAACATCGATCCCGAGCTTTCCGGCCACGTACGCTTTCGCATCATTGATCTTCATTTTCTGAGTGATCTGCATCCAGGCTACCAGATCTCCGGCAGTCCTCAGACCACCCATTCCTGAGGCCATGATATGCGAAAGATGCATCCCCAGGGGGTCGCCAACGCCTATCTACAAGCCGTCTGCCTTGCCGATCTGCACCAGCGTTTTGGACACCCTGGTAACGCTGTCGATGGGAGGCTGCTCCATCATGGGAACACCCCCTACCCCCATGCCCACATTCACGTGGACAGGAATGTTGGACGCTGCGGTGGCAGCCTTCACGAAGGTTGCCGCGCGGGCCAGGTTCCAGGCCACCGACTCATTGGTATTGGTGTTCACCGCCACGCCAGCGATATCGGCGCCGGCGGCCTCTGCCACCTCGACCTGGTCTTGCGGGTACATGCCGGCCAAGCGCTTGCCGTCGAACTCGACGGAACCGTGCATACCCAGCACGAATTCCCCGGATGCGCCGAGAATGATGGGCATGTGGGGAAGATCCTGTTTCAGGTCCCGCACCGCCTGGAGCGCCGCCAGGTAATCGGCATCCCCGGCAGAACCGGAGGTGTCGAAGTTGATCCCCTCGCACCCGATAGTGTCGAGCTTGCGGACCACGTAGCCCAGATCGCGTCGAAGATGTTCGGCCGCCACCTCCTGGGTCTTCTGGGCCCCCTCAATATCGCCCTCTGCCAGGAGGTCCGCAGGGTTCACGCAAGGACCGTCGGGCTGGTAGTAGAGACCCATATTCGGCTGAGCCCCGTAGAAGAACGGTGCGGTGGTCATCTGCGACGCGGTGTAGTACTCGTTCATCTCGAAATTGACGATGGACTTCACGGGCTTGTAGCTGTAATCGCTGTGGCCCATCGAGGTCGTATCCGCGCCGCATGCACGCTCGTAGGTCAGGATCGCCTGCATCCTACTCAAGGGCACGCCAACTCCGCCGCCCTCCTGCCCCGAGTAGAAGCTCATGGTGCCGCCGTCGTCGGTGACGATGACCTCCTGGCCAGGCTCTACGCTGACCATCCGGGAGGGATCTGCCAGAATCTCGAACAACTGCTCGAGCTCCTCGTTGGTGAGCTGAGGAACGCGCCCT
>CALAKE010000416.1 GCA_937922775.1 uncultured bacterium
TATGACCAAGCGCTATCCATCGCTTACGCACGCGACGCTGCTCGTCGTTGCCCTGCTCGCACCTGCCGCCGTGCGAGGCGCCCAGCAGCAGCCGACCTTCGGGGCCACCGTGGAGCGGGTCCGCGTCGATGTCATCGTCACCGATGAGGACGGTCGATTCATAGACGATCTGGCGCCCGCGGATTTCGTTCTCTACGACGACGAAAGCCCGCAGGGAATTCTTGGTGTTCAGATGGTCGATCTTCTGGAGGGCACGGTCACCAGCCTGTCAGGCACTACTGCCGGAGCTTACGCGGCAGACCCGGAGGACACCGGCGACGAGGCACCGGAAATGGCTCCGGACAACGTCTCTTCCATCTCTGCCACCCGAGCAAGCGAATTCGGGGCGATCATATATGTCGTCGACCTTCCTGGAATGGACCGTGAGCACAAGGACAGGTTCGCCCTGGCATGGGCGGACATGCTCGGGCAGACCGAGACGGTGGCGATCCCACGCGGCGTCTACATGATCGACCAGGTCGGACGGCTGCGTGAGCTCGCACCGCTGACCTATAACCTGGGCCTGCTCCGGCGTGCCGCCGAGGAGCTCTTCGACGAGCCGCTGTCGCGCAACGGGCTGCACGACCAGGTCGTCGCCGTCGCCGACAATATGCTTTCGGCGGAGAACCTGGACTTCGCGATCATCGAGGCCACCACGATGAATGAGCTCCGATCCCTGGAGGCGCAGGAGCGTGGCCGCACCCTCAACACCCTCGAGTTGCTAACCCAGTTCTGCAATGCCCTCTCCATGCGCCAGGGCAGAACGGCACTAGTTTGGGTATCTTCTGAGATCCAGGTCACCGAGGGTGGAATCGGCACTGCCCTGGCCTCGGCCTACCAGGACAGCCGGGACATACTGGGGAACGATCCTGGCGTGCAACAGGAGCGCGCGCGAAGGACGGGCAGCACGCAATACGCCTACATGATGCCCGACCCCCAGATCGTCGAGCGCCAGCGCCGCTTCTACGACGCGGCCAATAGCGCCAACGTCAGCGTCTACGCGCTCGACCCGCTGCCCTTGGGAGAGGTCCGCGGTGCGGCGTTCGATATGCGTGTGATGAGCCCAACGCTCCGAGACCTTCTCAATTCATCCACCGTCCAGAACTCCTTTGATTCGCTCAAGGACGGCCTGTTCGAGGCAGCCGAAGAGACGGGTGGTCAGGCGCACATCGGGGCGACTGAGATCGCGCAGGCCCTGGAGAGCATCAGCGCCGACGCAAGCCGATTCTACCTACTCAGCTATGAGCCTCCACTGCCCCACGGTGATGGGCAGTACCATACGATCCGTGTCGAGGTAAATCGCCCGGGGCTCAGCGTGCGAGCCCGCAAGGGCTACGTCGACCTATCTCCCGAAGTTCGCCGAGCGGCGACCGTAACAGCAGCGCTGGCGGTCCCGGGAGCGGTTTCCGGATTGCCCTTCAATGCGAAGGCCTACCGCAAGTGGTCATCGTCCGGGGAGCCGGTGGTGCAGCTCGTCGTCGCTCCGGCAGGAGACCCGGCCCAGCTGCAGGCGTTTGCCACGTCGGATGAGGGCATCTCACACCAGTTCCACGCGGTCGCTGTTGACGAGCGCGGAGGCGTTCTGACTGAGGTGCATCAAGAGATGCGCGCCGTCGGGCCCGCTTTCACCGGCGGCAACTCGATGTTGCGGGCACCGGTCTACGTCCACGAATGGTCGATCCCTCCCGGTAGGTACGAGGTACGCATCGCGTTGCAGGACGGCATCACCGGGGAAACCGGGGCTACGTTCATCCCGGTCGAGGTGCCCCGTGTGTCGGCACAATGGAGCACCAGCGACTTGATCCTCATGGTGGCCGGCGACAGCAACAGCCCGCGCCCGCTGGTCGTTCCGCTCGTTTCCTCCGACGAGACACTGTTCACCTACATCGAGGTCTGGGGAGGGCAGAACCCCATACTTTCCGGCGACATCCTCAGTCGTGACGGCAGGCAGCGCCTGGCAGTTCTCCCTGATTTACCGCTCGGTCGCGACCGCGTGGGAATCCACAGAGCCGCACACATGCTTCGCGGAATGCCCCCTGGGGAATATCTGCTCCAGATCGTCGTCGTCGATCCGGCCCTGGACGAAGAAAAGGTCATCAAGACACCGCTGACGGTCTTGCCCTCCGCCGAGCAGTACTGACGGACGGTACTCGCCCTGGTCGCAGCGGACTCTTGAGTCCTCCTGGCTTCCGCCCGACCCTCGGTAGACAATAGTCTCCGCGATGAAGACCGACCTGCACGTGAAGAGACGATTGGGAGCCATCGCCGCGGGCGTGGCGGCATTCGCTTTGTTCGATCTTCTGTCCCGGACTCCGTCTGTCGCGGAGACAGTCTACGGTGGGCTCGGCCCGACCATTTCGTCTGCTATCTCTCGAGCTTCCGGTATCGTGCCGTTTTCTTTGGCCGAGCTCGTAATCGTAGCCTTCGTCGTGCGCCAGATCTGGGGGCTCGCGCGGGGCTTGCGAGAAGTGCGCCTCAAGGACCGCCGGCTGGGCAACGCGCTGGCCGCCGGCGGGCTTCGCTTCTTCTCCGACCTGGGCATTGCCGTCGCGCTCTTCTACTTGCTTTGGGGCTTCAACTATGCGCGGCCTCCGCTCGAGGAGAGAATGGGCTGGAACAGCGATGACATCCGAACCGAGGAGATCGTGGCGTTGGCTGAGGAGCTCGTCGAGGCAACCAATTTCGCCTACACCACGTTGCGCGGCTCGGAGGACGGTGGGTCGCCCACTGTGCCGCCCACCGAGTGGAAGGGTATGGAGGAGGCCTTATCGAGTGGATGGACGACTGCAGGGCCGATTGTTGGCCCGTTCCCTCTCTGGGATTTCGGCTACGGTCGACCCAAACCGTTGTTCACCAGTCGAGTCGTCGACTACCTGGGCATTACGGGCTTCTATTTTCCTTGGACGGGCGAGGCCAACTTCAACGCGGGGATTCCGGCCGTGACATTGCCACATGCGATCGCGCACGAGTCGGCTCACCAGAGGGCATTCGCCCGTGAGAGCGAGTCGAACTTCATCGCCTTCCTGGTGGCCGCGGCCGCCGACGATGACTTCAGCCGCTACTCCGCCTACCTGTTTGCCCAGCGGCAGCTGCTGAACGCCATGGCCAGAGCCGATCGAGACGGAGCTATCGCTCTGGTGAGGCAGAGGTTCCCAGGGGTACAGCGGGACGTCGATGCGATCGGCGAGTACTGGGCCCAGTTCGACGGTCCGGCGAGGGATGCGGCCCGCAAGGTCAATGATGCCCATCTACGTACCAACCGTGTGCCTGGCGGCGTGCTCAACTACGGCCGCAGCGTCGAGCTGCTGGTGGCGTATTCGCGCAGTCGAGGCGGCTGGCTTCTGAGAAGGGAACTCTCACCATGAGGAACAGATCAGTGCCCCGAGTCGCAACGCTTCTGCTTTCCGTAGCCGTCACTGTCGCCTCTGTTGCCTGTGCCGAGCGCTTCGAGGAGCCGAAGGCAGACCTGATTCTGCGAAACGCTCGTGTCTACACGTTGGCCTGGGATGATCCAGCAACCGACGGCACTCCCGCGGACAACGCCCCCTACGACGAGTCCGGCTGGCACCCGGATGCAAGTGCGGTCGCCGTACGCGGACAGACAGTTCTGTTCGTGGGCGATGACGAGGCGTCCGAGGCGTATCGCGACGACCACACCCGAGTGGTCGATCTCGAAGGCGCCACCCTCCTCCCCGGACTTGTCGACGCACATACCCATATCATCAACCTGGGAACCGTTTTGGAGCAGGTCGACATGGTCGACGTGCAGACGGAGGAGGCAGCCGTCGAGCTCGTAGCTCAGCGCGCCCAAGACGTTCCCGAAGGCGACTGGATCGTGGGCTACGGATGGGACGACGGCGCCTGGGCCGACGACTACCCCGACATGAGGCTGCTGACCGAAAGAGTGCCGAACCACCCCGTGTTGATGAGGGGCCTCCACGGGTTTGCGGTCTGGGGCAACCGCCTTGCGCTGGAGGAAGCCGGAATTACAGCCGCGACCGAGGCGCCGAGTGGCGGTCGTATCCTGAAGGATGAGACGGGGAATCCTACCGGCCTGCTTCTCGACCGGGCAACAAGTCTCTTGACCGGTGCCCTGCCCCCGCCCAGTGTCTCTCAGCTCGAGTCACGAATCCTGGCGGCCATGCAGGTAATGGCGGAGGACGGCTACACCACGGTGCACGAGGCCGGCGTCGGCAGCGCCGCGATGCAGGCGTTCGAGAACCTGGCCGCCGAGGGCCGCATGCCGCTGCGCGTCTACGTGATGATCTCGGCGCGGGACAACGATCTGGCGCGCCAGTGGCTCGAGTGGGGTCCGGACACCGACGGCAACGACAAGCTCATCACCCGTGCCGTCAAGGCGTACTATGACGCGGCCCTTGGCTCACGCGGAGCCCGACTGCTGGAGGACTACTCCGACATGCCCGGCCATCGCGGGGTCAGCGGTGAGGAGTACGGCTTCAACGAAGAACTAGTCTCCGAGATGATGGCAGCCGGTTTTCAGGTCGGAGTCCACGCCATCGGTGATGCCGGTAACCGCGAGACTCTGGATTTCATCGAGAGAGTCTACTCCGTGCATCCTGAAGCCAAGGACTATCGCCATCGAGTCGAACATGCCCAAGTCGTGCACCCCGATGATTTCCGTCGCTTCTCCGACTACGACCTGATTGCCTCCGTCCAGCCGCCGCACGCCATGGAGGACAAGGCCTGGGCCCTGCAGCGCCTCGGCCCCGAACGAGTGCTTGGAGCGTACGCCTGGCGAACCTTCCGGAAGACGGGTGCACCTCTGGCGTTCAGCTCCGATCTGCCTGGATCAGACCATGACATCTTCTACGGGCTCGTTGCGGCCATGGCTCGCCAGGACAAGCTCGGTGAGCCCGAGGGTGGCTGGTATCCCAACGAGCGCATGACGCCTGAAGAAGCTGTTCGCGGCTACACGAGTTGGGCCGCATACAGCGCCTTCCTGGAGGACACGGTAGGAACAATCGCGCCGGGGATGTGGGCCGACCTCACGGTCATGGACGTCGATCCATTGAGCCTCGGCAGTAGCGAGCCGCTGCGCCTGCTCGATGGCAGGATCCTGATGACGATCGTCGCTGGCGAAATTATCTACGAGAGAAACTGATGCAATACGAGCAATTGGGAACGAGCGACCTGGAAGTCTCGAGAATCTGTCTGGGTTGCATGACCTATGGCGATCCGGCCTGGCGCCCATGGATTCTCGGAGAGGATGCGGCTCGGGAACACTTCGAGCGCGCCTTCGAGCTCGGGATCAACTTCTTCGATACGGCTGACATGTATTCGCATGGAGCTAGTGAGCGAACAACCGGCAAGTTGCTCCGCGAGATGGCGCCGCGCGATGAATACGTGCTGGCATCGAAAGTGTTCTTTCCTGTTGCCGAAGGCTCGACTCAGGGCGGCTTGTCGCGGGACTACATCTTGTCGGCCTGCGAGGATTCGCTGAGTCGTCTCGGCGTCGATCACATCGACCTGTATCAGATTCACCGCTGGGACCACGCCACTCCCGTCGAGGAAACGCTCGAGGCCCTCGACTCGCTGGTCAGCGCAGGCAAAGTCCGCTACCTGGGAGCGAGCAGCATGGCCGCGTGGCAACTCTCCAAGGCTCTGTACACGGCCGAGGAGCACGGCTGGCACCGATTCGTGGCCATGCAGAATCATTACAACCTGGTCTATCGAGAGGAAGAGCGTGAGATGATCCCTCTGTGCATCGACCAAGGCGTGGGCCTGCTCCCGTGGAGCCCGCTCGCCCGCGGCCTCCTCACGGGCAGCCGCACGCGTGAGGATCGTGCTACCACAGCTCGCGGCCGGGCCGATCCCTTCGCGGACCGCTGGTATTCCCGCGATGAAGACTTCGACGTCGTTGACGTGCTTTTGAGCGTGAGTGAGGAACGTGGCGAGTCTCCCGCGGCGATCGCACTCGCGTGGATACTCTCGGTGCCAGGCGTTATCTCGCCAATCATCGGGTCGACCCGCGTGGAACATATTGCTGAGGCGGTAGGCGCAATCGATCTGACTCTGACGGCGGAGGAAATCGAAAGACTAGAGGCAGCGTACGTCCCCAACTCGGTACAGGGACACGAGCAGCCGGCGCCTCGAAATATGGCACCTTCACAGTAGTCTCGGAGACTGGAGGCCCCAGCGTCGAGCCATGGCGAAACCTCCCCCAGTAGACCCGCCCCGCGATCGACCGCGCGAGTCAGATAGGTCTTTCGAGGGGGATCCGCCCGTCGAGGCGGAGTCCTTCCTTGAAGGGCGGCGAGGTAGAAGTGCCTCGGATGAGCCCGCTCTCGGCTACCCGCCCTCGAGGCGGGTGCTTCGCACCGGACAGCCGACGGGGGACGCTGAGCCGGGACCTCTCGGAAGGCTTCTCGCGACAGCATTGAAGCCCCCCGAGGATGTCAATGTCTTAGCCCTGGGTGCCCGTGCATTTCTGTGGCTGATCTTGCTCTACTACGGCTGGAGATTCGTTGCCAAAGATGTCTATCGGTCGCAGACCGCTACTTCGGTGTTCGAGTTCCTGCTGAGCACGGCGAACCTGGTCTTTCATGAGGCGGGCCACATCATCTTCATTCCTCTAGGCGACTTCATGTCGACGCTTGGAGGATCACTTTTCCAGGTACTAGTGCCACTGATCTGCTTGGTGGCTTTTCTTTCCAAGTACCCGGATCCTTTCGGGGCATCGGTCATGCTCTGGAAGCGT
>CALAKE010000417.1 GCA_937922775.1 uncultured bacterium
GATCGACGGGAAGACGAACGTCTATCAGATCAAGCAGGCGCTCGACGCGCAGAACCGCAGGCCGTCGGATCTGCAGGCGATCTTCAACTTCCTGGAAGTCCTGAAGCTCGCCGGGCTCGTCGAGTTTTAGCCGGCATTCCCTGCCACGCTCCTGTTGCGAGTGGCGGGAGCGTGGTGGGGCTGGCCTGTAGCCAGGCTATTCCTGCTTGAGCACCTCGACCACGTCGACCTGAGTCGTGCGCCAGGCAGGCAACAGACATGCGGCCGTGGCAACGATGCTGAATCCTATCGCTGCGGCCGCGTACACCGACGGCTCCAAGGTGCTTGTCTCGAACAGGAGGCTGCGCACGAGGAGCGTTCCGGGAATCGCGCCGGCCATTCCGAGAAGCAGTCCCAAGCCCACCAGCAGCATGCCGCGCCGGAGAACCATGCGGATGAGCTCCGACTGGCTCGCGCCGATCGCTAGGCGGATTCCGATCTCGCGCCGACGCTGGCTGACGTTGTAGGCCAAGATGCCGTAGATGCCGATGACCGTCAGCAGCAGCGCGACCCCGGCGATTCCTCCTAGGGAGATCATGATCAAGCGAAAGCCCCCGAGAGAACGGTCGACGACTGCGGTCATCGTGGCCGGATAGGCGAGGACGACATCGGGATCGATCCGCTTCAGCACGTCACGGATCGGTCCCACGAGAAGGGAGGGATCTCCGTCGCTCCGAACCACCAAGCTCAGGCCGGTCACGCCCATCTGGGCAGAGGCGATGTACAAGGCGGGCTCCGCGCCGCGGGCTACGGAATTGATGTGTACGTCGCCGACGATGCCCACGATCTCGTATCCGACATCGTTCCAGCCGATTCCCACCATCCTCCCGAGCGGATCCTCGTCGGGGAAAAGCGTGCTGGCCGTAAGCTCGCTGATCACAGCCACCTGTGGAGCACCAGATATGTCTCGTTCCGAGAAATCTCGACCACGAACTAGCGGTATGCCGGTCGTCGCGAAGTACCCTGGCGTGACCCACCTGGCGAAAGCCAGGAATTGGTCTTCGGGTAGAGGTCGGCCATCCTCCTCCAGCCATATTGGCCAGTCGGTCCACTGGCCGCGGATCGGCGGCTTGCTGACGAAGCTCGCCTCGATCACGCCAGGAAGCGTGTCGACCTCCTCTGCGAGCGATGCGAAGAACGCCTGACGCTGCTCTGGAGAGGGGTATTTGCTCGCCTGAATCCTCACGCCTGCTGTCAGTAGCTCGTCCTCGGCAAAACCGAGGTCTACGCTCACGAGTTGAGCCAGGCTTTGCAGAAGTAGCCCTGCCCCGATCAGGAGAATGACGGAGATGGCGACCTGAAGGACCACGAGGCCGCCGCGCAGGCGCATTCCACGGATTCCTCCCGAGGATTGCGTTCCCGGACGAAGGTGTCGCGACGGTTCCGTCGCCGTACCGACGAGGGCGGGAACGATGCCTACAACCAGACCCGTCGCGATCGACACGCCCAAGGCGAACAGCAGCACTCCCAGGTTGATTTCCGGTGGACTCATTCCTCGGTCGCCCGATGGTAGGACCTGGCCGATCAGGCTCTGTGACATTGCCGCGAGCCAGACGCCCAGGACCCCGGCCATCGAGGTGAGAAGGACGCTTTCGGTAAGGAGTTGGCGCACCAGGCGCCAACGCGACGCACCGAGCGCCGACCGCATCGCCATCTCCGACATGCGCCGCTGGCCTCGCGCCAGCAGAAGGCCGGCGACGTTGGCGCAGGCGATCAGCAAGACCAGGGCGGTAGTTCCCATCAGCACGAGCAAGCTGGAGCGAATGCTGAAGACCATGAAGTCCTGCAAGCCGAGGATCATCAGCCCCTTGCCCTCGTTGGTCTCCGGATACAGCTCCTGCAATCCGGCCGAAATCGCATCGAGCTCACTCTGGGCTTGCTCGAGCGTCACGCCGGTCTGCAGCCTGCCGACGACCCAGTGACTGTGGGAGTCGCGCACCATGTCCCAAGGACCGTCCTTGTCGATCAGCCGCCAGGCGTCGGCCTCCAGGATGAACTCGAAGCCGGCCGGCATGACACCGACGATGGTAAGAGGAAACCCATCCACCGTGATGGCTTGCTCGAGGACATCAGGTGATCCGGCGAAGCGCCTCTGCCAGAGCGAATGGCTGATGACCGTGACGGCCGCATTGCCCTGGCTCTCCTCTTCGGGCAAGAATCCGCGCCCCAGGGCGGGGCTGACGCCGAGGGTTCGGAACAGATTCCAACTCACCGGGGCGGCCTCGATCAGCTCCGATTCGGTGCCACCCATGAGCGTATGCTGTGTGGTGTTGACACCCATCAATGCGAGGTCTTCGAAGAGCTTCGCTTGTTCCCGATAGTCGAAGTAGTCGACCCTCGACACCGGGCCCCCCATGTCGCCGTCTCTCGACGACACGCCTGTAATCAGTCGCTCCGATTCCTCGAAGGGCAGGCCTCCAATCAATGCGGCGCTGACCGTGCTGAAGAGCGTCGTATTTGCACCGATGCCGATCGCTAGAATCAGCACGGCTACGATCGTGAGCCCGGCATTCTTGCGCAGGCTGCGGATGCCGTAGCGAATGTCCTGGGAGAGCCGGTCGAGGGAGGCGCCGAAGCGCTGTTCTCTGACGTGTTCCTTCACTTGTTCGACGCCGCCGAGCTCGAGGCGGGCCGCCCGCCGGGCCTGCGAAGGATTCATGCCGGCGCGGACCTTCTCCTCCGCCAGCATCTCGAGATAGCTGTTCAGCTCCTCGTCGAGGTCGAGGTCGAGCTTCTGCTTGAGAAACAGCGACCTGAGAGTTCCGCTGATGCGCGAGAGCAAAGACATAAGGTCCTCCAGCGGGAGCGATGAGGACGGTCTACGATGCTGCTACCACTCTGAGGTTGCCCAACAAGTTCCTATGTTGCTTCCAAAACTCTGGTGATGGCCACGGCAACCTGGGCCCAGTTGTCGGTCTCCTCGCCGAGTCGACGCTTGCCTGCTGTCGTCAGTCGGTAGTACTTGGCGCGCCGGTTGTTTTCCGATTCGCCCCACTCGCCCTCGATCCAGCCCTCTTGCTCGAGCCGCTTGAGGGCGGGAAATAGAGAGCCTGCCTGTACCTGAAATACACCCTGGGTGGTTTGCTCGATGCGGCGCGAGATGCCCAGGCCGTGCATCGACTCTAGGGTCAAGGTCTTGAGGATGAGCAAATCCAAGGTGCCTCGAAGGAGGTCGGCCTTTCCTCTGCCCATGAAGTGCCTCCGTCCGCGTGGTGTCGTGACTCGAACGTTCCTCTTCCCGAGCCTCTCACTCCTATAGATAGTCTATACGAGAGTGATGTACAAGTAGTTTCCCTCCGGTTCATCTGGGGATGGTCTTCGAGGCCGCCGGGGACATCGAGCAGGATACGGACTATAATCAGCGGCACGCGGACCGGGTCTCCCGGTTGCTGCGGGGTGGGTGGGAGCGAC
>CALAKE010000418.1 GCA_937922775.1 uncultured bacterium
CATGACTGGCAGTCACGGGGCTGGTGTCGTGGAAAGCGACCGCGTCGGCCAATCTGGAGGCGTCCACGCCCAAGTCCCGAGGATTCGCCACGCGCCAGCCACCTTCCTGCTCCGATGGGGGGAAGTACCCGTCTGCTCCAGAGGCTTCCTGCCCGGCAAGCTCGCCTGGTGCCCTCCTCACGGAGCCGAGGTTCCCGATCGGGACTGACGCGAGACCCAATCCTGCTGCCCCGAGACCGGCGGCACTGACGCCGGCCGCGGTGAGTAGCCTCCTCCTAGTCAGAAGGCGCCTGGGGAGGAATCGTTCTGTGAGGTCCCACGCATCTCGTTTCGCCATGACTGGCTCCCTTCGAGGAAGCTCCTAGCGAACCGTTGCTGTTACCTCTCCGGCGTGTACCAAATCGGAGATGTGTAGCCGCGTTCTTGCGTTGTCATCCGGACGTCCTCCGGCAAATCGATGCCGTAGTACCGGGCATCGTAGGCGGTCCAGCGCGGCGTTGGGATCTCCAATACACGGGCGTAGTAGAAGGCGCGCTGGTCCGGATCGAATTCCGGGTCCTCCCAAACAGCGATCAGCTCCGGATCGCCGATCGTGTTGCTCCAGGTCGCGTTGGCGAGATCGACAGTGTTGCCTACCGGCGTGCGGCAGCGGCCATCGGCATCGATCTGGCGATCGTCGGAAACGGCGACGTCGTAGACTCGCTCCTGAAGCTCGCCGGCGTCGTCGAGCCAACCCTTGATAATCTGGATGCGGTCGAGATTACCGCCGATCGGGTCCTTGAGCGCCGCCACCAGGAACTTTGGCGCTCCGTCCGCGTCTACAGCGCGCATTTCACCGCCCATCGGCACGCCCTTGCGATACCCTGCTTCGGCCGGCCGGCGGGAGTTGGCGTCGGCTGCCTCGAAGTTCCAGCCGCCGAAAAAGCGCACGACCATGCGCGGGCCGGTGGTGGCGTAGGTCTCCTTGCGCATCATGGCATCGAACAGCTCCGCGCGGGTGTTGTCGCGTGCCCAGACTGCGGCGTACCCCGAGGCGACCTCCTCCCAGCTCATGATCGTGGCCAGGTCGGTTTCAATGAACGGGTGTTGTGTCCGTTCGGCGGAAGGCTCGCTTCCCGCCTGCTTGCCGAAGAAATTGTCATCATCGGCCGTGGCCAGCGCCGTGTGGCTGTCGGTAGAGCCGATCAAGCCGAACTGGTAGGGGTTCACACCCAGCATCTCTTCGATCATGAGGCCGAGCTTCAACCCCGAGCGTCCGTACTCGTACTGCAACATGTCGTCGGTCTTGGCGACGCTGAGGTTGAGGTTGCCCGCGTCCCAGGTTTCGAAATCGGCGAACTCGTCGTCCGGCGACAGGAACGGGTGGGTCTCTCCATCGCCCTTGATCTGGGTGACCTCATACAGCGGCTCCCAGCGGTCGCGGGTTTCGACGTAAGCCTGGGTCAGCGGCTGCCGGTCGCGCGGATTGAGCACGGGGAACATGGTGCCATTCGACAGGTTGCCGTTGTGGGCGATCGCCAGCACCTGGCCACCGGTCTTGTCTTCGTAGGCCTGCAGGGCGTCCCACAGATCCTCCGGGTGGATGCTACCGAACGGCGGTTGGGTGACGTAGGGCAGCATCTGACTGGCGCGCACCGCATCATCCCGGTAGATCACCACGCGGTGCAGGTTGTCACCGGGGGGCGCTAGCGACGTCCACTCGTAGCCGATGAAGGCGGTGAACCGGCCGGGCTCGTTGAACTGCTCGGCGGCGGCAATGGTGCGGTCCCACTGGCTGCGAAAGCCGGGCGCGCCGGGATCATAGACGAGTGCCGGCGGCATCGTGCCGCGTGAGAACGAGTCGATCAGCTCGAGCGCGGCATCGACACCCTGGCCGGCCATGATCATGTCGTACCAACGGCGCCCCGACGGATCGGCGAGAACACTGGGATTACCAGCCAGGAGATCCGGGAAAAGCCCCATGCCGTCGGAGTGGTCGGCGACGACCAGGAAGTCCAAGGGTCGCGCCAGGCGCGCCGGTTGACCTGATGACGCCATGACCTCCTCGCCGCGTGCGAACCGGTAGGCATCCTCGGGGTTCAGGCGGGCGCCAAACGCCCCTGCGTCCATCGAAACGGCGGTGTGCAGGTGGGTATCGCCCCAGTACACGCGCGTCGGGACGGCGCCGCCGGCGTACGGCGAATACGGCCGCCCCGGGTAGAGCTTCTGCAGCGCCTCAGGGGGAGGGGCAGACTCCTGGGCTAGGGCCTGGTAGCTGTCGCCGTCGGCAAGGACGAGGCAGCAAACGAGTGCCGCACAACCCACTAGCCATCCGAATCGTCTCATCGTCATTCTCCACTGTGTTTTTGCCACGAATACGCAGCTGGCAGGAAAGAAAGCCCATGGGATCGTATCAGCACTAATAGGCCCCCTCCAGTGTAGGTTCCCTGAAGGTCACCGCCATGATCTCCCTCGTGTTCCTGGTTACCGCGGGTGAAGTCGAGAGTGAGCAGCGATACGCTTGGGGCAATCTGCCGCGCGAATGATGAGGCAGGCGGAGGAGTGCTTTACCACCAGGCGAGGCAAAAATGACGATACCGGCCACGTTCAGAGACAACGAGAATGTCACCCGCCACTGGGTCATTCTGGCGACAATCGCAACTCTGCTGTTGACGCCGCTTGCGGCGCTGGGGACCGAGCCCTCAGAGCCTATTGGGGAGCCGGTGGAGACGGCTGAAGGGTCGGAGACATCTCAGGCACGACCCGTGATCGGGCTGGTTCTCAGCGGCGGGGCAGCGGGTGGCCTCGCGCACGTGGGCGTGATCCAGTGGTTCGAGGAACATCATGTCCCTATCGACCTGGTCGCCGGCACTAGCAGCGGGGGCCTGGTTGCCGGCCTCTATGCCACAGGTGCCTCAGCCGGGGAGATGAGCGATGTGATCAGCTCCATCGATTGGCAGCTGGTGTTCGCCGGCGATACCCCCTATGAGCACAAGTCGCTTCGCCGCAAGGAAGATGCTCGTCAGACTCCTACGATGATGGAATTCGGCTTGCGTGACGGGGTGAAGCTGCCGCTAGGTCTCGACGCTGGCCATCAGGTCGGGCTGATGATCGACCGCATCGCCTTTCCCTACTCAGAGCTCCACTCCTTCGACCACCTGCCGACTCCCTTTGCTTGCGTTGCGGTTGACCTGGAATCTGGCGATGAGGTCGTATTTCGTGCCGGGCGCCTGGCCGAGGCACTGCGCGCGACGATGTCATTCCCGGGTTGGTTCGCTCCTGTGCACTCGGGCGATCGCGTCCTGGTCGACGGTGGCGTGCTCAACAACTTGCCTACCGACGTGATGACGGAGATGGGCGCCGACATCATCATCGCTGTCGATCTCGGACTCCCGAGCTCTGAGGGAATGCCCATCGATGACATCCTCGGGGTCCTCAATCGCACGGTCGTGGTGATGATGCGACACAATACCGATCGCAACGCAGAGCTCGCCGACCTGGTGATTGCGCCGGATGTATCAGGCTTGAACGTAACGGACTTCAGCGATGTAGAAGGGATCGCCCGCCTCGGCTACGAAGCCACTATCGAGCTTGCCGAGGAACTCGGGCGCTACTCGCTCGACGACTCGGAGTGGCAGGAGTACCTGCAGGGGCGAGCGGATCAGCGCAGAGCTTTCGAGGCGACGCCAGAGTTTCTCGAGATTTCAGGAGCAACCGAGGCCGACGAACCCACGATCGAAGCAAAGCTCAACCGCCACCTCGGGGTGCCTCTCGATCCAGATGGCCTCGACTTCGACCTCACGAGCATCACGGGCTGGGGTCGATATGACGTTGTCGGCTACGGCAGTGGGCAGCGCGAGGGTACCGAGGGCCTCGACATCGATGTGCACGAGAAGACGAATGGGCCGCCATTCATGCGCACATTACTCGACATGCGGGGCAGTGAGTTTCGCGAGGCCTTGGTTACCTTTGGCGCCCGATTCACCTTCTTCGATCTTGCAGGCAGTAACAGCGAGTGGCGCATCGACGCCAGCTACGGCGAGACGACCATGGCGAGCACCCAGCTCTTTATGCGGCTGGGCCGCCAGGGCTTCTTTGTCGCACCGCGCGCCATTGCTCTGGAGCAGAGGAGATACGAGTACGTTGATGGCGAGAGGGTCGCCGAGTACACGCTCGATCGGATGGGCGGGGGCGGTGACGTCGGGTACGTCTTCGGCCCGCGTAGCGAGCTCCGCGTCGGCGCGGATCTGGAGTATCAGCGAAGCAGGCCGAAAATCGGCGACCCTAGCCTGCCCACCGTTGAGGGAACGGCAGGCACAGTTTCCGGTCAATGGATCTTCGACGGCGCCAACAGCCCACTGATTCCGACTCGTGGAGTGGCCCTCCAGGCCAGCGCGAGCTGGATCTTCGCTACTCCCGACGAGGTGGGAGACTCCGCCCAGCGGCCGATCGCCTTCGACGACGATTTCTATCAGGCGATGCTGTACTCAATGGTGGCACGCCCATTAGGCGGTCGATTCTCTCTCTTCGGTAGCGCGGAGGGTGGTACCAGCTTCAATGCCACGGCGTCGCCGCAACAACAGTTCCAGATGGGTGGCCCATTCCGGCTGGGGGCACTCCGCGTCGGCGAGCTCCGAGGCAGCCATTACTACCTGGGTCGTGCCGGCGTGCTATGGGCACTTGCGCCCGAAGCTCAGGCGTCGCCTTTGGGGAAGTTCTACCTCACCGCCTTCTACGAGATCGGTGATGCTTTTGAAGGGAAGTCCAGTCCGTACCAGGACATCACCCTCGGACTCACCGGGGAGACGCTACTGGGTGGCGTGTTCGTCGGTGGTGCTGTAGGAGAGGAAGGCCGCCACGGGTTTTTCTTCGCCGTCGGGAGGCTCTTCTAGCCCGATTCTCCCGATCGCCTGCAGCGCGATCCATTGAGACAGCCAGGCTAGAGCCCTCGCTGCCACTCCTGGCGCAGCGGCACCGTCCCGGGGCGTTCCATGGCGGCCCGCACGGTATCGAGCAATCGCTGCTTATCCCTACCGAGCGTGCCCTTGAGCACCAAGTAGTTCGACGCGTGGTCGCTGCGGAAGATGGTCCTTTCGAGCCCGAGGCTCTCCAGAAGCCAGTACATCTCCTGGAACAGGCCAGCTTGGTCCAGCGGCTCGAATTCGCCGTTGAAGCCCGCCTGATAACGATCCATCCCCTGCGGAAAGCTGACGACCAGGGTAGAGAGGTACTCCGGCTGAGCTTCGCTCATGAGCCGGGCCGAGTTGACGGCGTGTTGATGGCTGTACCGCTTGCCGCCCATGCCGTTGAGAATCATCACCGAGCTGCGAGCCCCCGCAGCCTTGATCTTCTCGAGAGCCTCCAGGGACGAGACGAAGGTCTCGCCCTTGCTGACTCGGTCGAGGACGAGGTCGTCACCGGATTCGCAACCGACGTAGAACAGGTTGAGCTTCATTGCCTCGAGCTCGGCGAGATCCTCTACTGTCTTGTTGTTCAGGTTTCGCGGCAGACAGTAGGACGCGATCCTGTGCACATCGGGGAGGTGCCGATGAATGCTCTCGAGAATGCCCCTGAGACGACGGATCGACAGGGTCATCGCGTCACCGTCCGCCAGAAAGATCCGACGAGCCGGAATGCCTTCGGCGGCAATCTCCGCGAGCTCCAGGTCGATATCCTCCTGCGTCTTCACGCGGAAGCGCTTCTGCGGTTGGGTGTACATCTCGCAGAAGGTGCACTGATTCCAGGAGCAGCCGTTCGTTACCTGCAAGATCAGCGAGCGCGCCTCGGATGGCGGTCGGAACAACGGTTCGACGTAGTGGAGGCCGATCATGGAGCAATCATAGCGGATGGCCTCTCGGGCCCATAAGATGCCGGCTGGCGGGTCGGCGCCGCCGCGCTTTCATGTCGCCGGATGCGGGGGGGCATGAGCGGCGGTAAGCTTGGAACAAACGCTCAGCAATCCCACTTGTGGCGGAAGACCGCCATCTTCCTGGAGAGGCGCACATGAAACGACCTACCCGATTCGGCTGGTGGAGACTCGAAAAGCACAGGCTAGCCGTTTGGGTGGTGGCAACAGCCCTACTGCTGGTGCCCCTCGCGGCTGTGGGAGCTGAACCTCTCGAACCTTCCGATGAAAAAGGTCGGGTGACGGAGGCGAAATC
>CALAKE010000419.1 GCA_937922775.1 uncultured bacterium
GGTTGCTAGTGTCGAAAATGGCGCTTGCCGGTTAGCACCATCGCCACGCCTAGCCCACTCGCAGTCTCCGTGACGTCATCATCCTTGACCGAGCCTCCTGGCTGGACCACGGCAGTAACACCCGCCGCAGCCAGGGTCTCAACGCCGTCAGGGAAGGGGAAGAAGGCATCCGAGGCAGCCACGCAGCCTTCGGTTTCATGGCCCGCCTCTCTGGCCTTCATGATGGCAACGTTGCAGGAATCCACGCGGCTCATCTGCCCTGCGCCAACGCCGATCAACTTCTGCCCCTTCACCAAGATGACAGCGTTAGAGCGCACGTGAGGAATCAGCATCCAGGCAAAGCGTAGAGCTTCGTCCTCGGCATCGTCCGGCGCCCGTTCCGTAACCGCGCGCCACTCCTTGGCGCCCCCGCCATCGCGATCTTGCAGCAGGAGGCCCCCATCGACACCACGCTGCTCCCACCCCGCCTCTTCGCCCGCGGCGGGAGCTTCGCTGACGAGCAGCCGCAGGTTCTTCTTCGTGCGCAGAACTTCGAGAGCTTCCTCGCTGAATCCCGGAGCGACTACGACCTCGATAAAGGTCGTGACGATCTCTTCGGCGGTTTCCTTGTCTATTCCCTCATTCGCCGCAACGATTCCGCCGAAGGCCGACAGCGGGTCAGTCGAGCGCGCGTTGCGATAGGCATCCACGATTGTGGCGGCGCTAGCCGCCCCGCAGGGATTGTTGTGTTTGATGATCGCGATGCTGGGTTTCGGCAACGCCCATACGAGGTGCCGTGCCGCATCAACGTCCAGGATGTTGTTGTAGGAGAGTTCCTTGCCATGCAGCTGCTCGGCTGCGGCAAGGCCCTCTGCACCCTCGACGCCGGCGGCGTAGAACGCTGCTCCCTGATGTGGGTTCTCGCCGTATCTCAGCCCCTGCAGCTTGCGATAGGTCTGGGCCAACGCCTCGGGAAACGGTTCGCGTTTCGGAGAGACTGCAAGATCCGCCGCATCCACATCGAGGCTATTGAGATAGTTGCAGATGCCGGCCTCGTACGACGCGGTGTGGGCAGCAGCGCGGCGCGCCCAGGAGAGCCGCTTCGCCAAAGACAGATCATCCTGCTCGATGGCGGCAATTACCTCACCGTAATCGCCCGGTTCAACCACGGCGACAACCCCTGCGGCATTCTTGAAGGCAGCACGCAGAAGGCTGACGCCACCGATGTCGATTTGCTCCAAGGCGCTGAGGAGCTTGTGCTCGGGATCGGCAACCGTGGCCGCGAACGGATAGAGGTTCACGACCACCAGGTCGATCGGGTCAATCCCGTGCTCCTCCAGCTCCTCCATCTGGCGAGAATCCTCGCGCCGCGCCAGAATGCCGCCGAAGACCTTCGGATGCAGAGTCTTCACCCGCCCCTCGAGCATCTCGACCTGGCCGGTGTATTCAGAGATGCTGGTGACGGGGATACCGGCATCGACGATCTTCGCGGCCGTACCGCCCGTGGAAAGCAACCGGATGCCCCGTTCGTGGAGTGCACTGGCGAACTCCACCAGTCCGGATTTATCGTGGACCGACAACAATGCAGTCTTGATCGTGCTCATGCGTACCTTCGTTGCGATAAGTTTGCAGGAACGCCTCAGGGAACAACTCGAAACCCTGGTGGGAGAGCTACGCCACTGCGACGCCGATGTTCGTTGGGTGGCCCCAAAGTCGATGCACCTCACGCTGAAGTTCCTCGGTGAAATCCAACCGAGAGATTTCAGCGAAATCGACGGGCTCTTACAAAAGATCGCTGCCTCCACATCGCCGACGCGAGCTCGGCTGCGGGGCATGGGCAGTTTCCCACATCTGAACCGACCGCGTGTCATCTGGATCGGTATCGAACCCGACGACGACCGTCTGGCCGCCCTCCACTCGAGCCTGGACAAGGCTCTCCAGGAAATCGGATTCCCTCGTGAGAAGAGGGGCTTCCGCCCACACCTCACTCTGGGCAGGGTTCGGAGCGGTCGTGGGAAGAGCTCTCTGATCGAAACGGTCGAGACGAATGCCAGGGTCGACCTCGGCTATCTCCCCATCGACGAGCTGACCTTTTTCGAGAGCGACCTGCGGCCACAGGGAGCAATCTACACCGCGCTCGGGCGCTACCGGCTGGGGGGCTAGCCCGCAGTTTCTTTCACGCTTCGCCGCGCCATTCGATCATCCGCACGACTCGCTTGCCGAGGGCGCCGTTCAGCTTGCCGAGAATCTCGGCGGACATTCCCTCGAGCGCGCTGACCCAGGCCGGGTCGAGAACATCGATGGTGAGCACGCCTTTCGAGAATGCGCGTGGACTCGAATGGGTGGTAACCGCTTCACCCACGACCCGTCTCCAAACGGCGAACACGATCGACTGCTGCGCCGCTGGGTTGTCGACCCACTCGGCAAGAACAGACGACATCTCGGAACCGATCGGTTTGAAGCTCATAGCACCAGCATCGCGTCGCCGTAGGAGTAGAAGCGGAATCCAGCCTCAATGGCGTCCCGGTAGGCAGCCA
The DNA here is from genome assembly GCA_937922775.1 of uncultured bacterium. Lineage (GTDB taxonomy): Bacteria > Acidobacteriota > UBA890 > UBA890 > UBA890 > CALAKE01. The sequence goes on from CALAKE010000419.1 coordinate 2,517, forward strand.
GGAGCCTCTCCCGCCCCGCCAAAGCCGAAACCAGCAGCAACGGGGTGGAGCGCGGCAGGTGGAAGTTGGTGATCATTGCATCTACGACGCGGAACGTGAATCCAGGGAGAATATAGAGGTTGGTGCTGCCGCAACCAGCGACGAGTCTCCCATCCACCATAGCCCGCGCCGCGTACTCGAGTGTTCTGACGACGGTAGTCCCCACTGCCACCACTCGACCTCCCCGGGCTCGTGCGTGCGCGATGGCGTCCACGGTCTGCTGCGGAATCTCGTAGCGCTCTGCCTCCATGTCGTGATCCTCGGCGTCGTTGGTTCGTACCGGCTGGAACGTCCCGGGCCCGACATGCAGGGTAATGGATGCGTGCTCGATGCCTGCCGCTTCCAGGCCCCGCATCAGCTCGGGAGTGAAATGGAGGCCCGCGGTCGGCGCGGCGATGGCACCCGGTTGGCACGCGTAAACGGTTTGGTAGCGGTGGCGATCGACCGCGCCGCGAGGATCGTCGCGATCTCTGGAGATG
>CALAKE010000420.1 GCA_937922775.1 uncultured bacterium
CGCGATGACCTTCGTCCCGGCTGCCTTTCCGGCTCGTATTCCGGCTCCGGAGTCCTCGACAACGACTGTGGACACCGGGTCGAGATCCATCCGCCGCATGATCTCCAGGTAGATATCGGGGTGGGGCTTCCCGTTCTCCAGCTCGTCGCCGGATATGAGATTCTCGAAATGCGCCGCCCAGCCGGCACCGCGCAGGGCAGCGTCGATCAGGCGGCGAGGAGAGCCCGACGCCAGGCCGACCCGGTATCTGCCCGCGCACACTTCGAGCGCCTCTTCGGCACCCGTGAGTACGGCAATATCTCCGTTGGCGTAGTAGCGCTCCATGCGGTAGAGGATCTCCTCGAGAACTTGTTCGGGGCTCAATCGACCCTCGAGCTTGTTGCCGACAGCGTCGACCCAGACCTGTGTGTGCACACCGGCCATGGCGAGTTGGTCGGCCTCTGTCCAGACCTTGCCATGGCCCTCCAACAGGTCCTTGCGAGCGAGAAACCAAATGGGCTCGCTGTCCACCAGCAAGCCGTCCATGTCGAATATGACGGCATCGATCATCCGCCGGGTCCTTTCCGCACCACGGTTGATTTCGTCACCACTGTCACTATCCTAAGCGAATACCAGGCCGGGCGTGCTCCGGCGGGATCGACGCACCGAGATCAGTCGACGGTGAGGCGTGAATGAAGGTTCCGGCAGAACGACGATTTGCCATCGGAGTCGACTACGGAACCAACAGTGTCCGCGCCCTGATCGTCGACGTAAATAGCGGCGCCGAAATCGCCACCTACGTCAGCGACTATCGGAGCGGTGACGCTGGTGTGCTCCTGGATCCCGTCGATCCCAATCTCGCCCGCCAGAACCCTGCAGACTATATCGAAGGATTCTACGCCGCCGTCGGCGAGACGGTCGCGGCCGCCTGCAACGTGCCGGGGTTTGTCCCTCAGAATGTCGTGGGCATTGGCGTTGACACCACCGGCTCGACTCCCATTCCGGTCGATCGTGACGGCGTGGCTCTCGCCCTCCACCCCGAGTTCGCCGACAACCTGGCCGCCCATGCCTGGCTTTGGAAGGACCACACCTCGTACGCTGAGGCCGCCGAAATCAGTGCTGCCGCTGAGAGCCACCCGCACGGCTACCTGTCGAAGTGCGGTGGGACCTATTCAAGCGAGTGGTATTGGTCGAAGATCCTCCATTGCAGGAGAACGGCCCCGGAGGTCTTCGAAGCTGCCCATAGCTGGGTCGAGCTGGCTGACTTCATCCCCGGATTCATCACGGGCAACACCAATCCGCGCACCTTGCGGAGGGGCATCTGTGCGGCCGGCCACAAGGCGATGTACAACGACGCATGGGGCGGGCTCCCTGAAGAGAGCTTCCTGGCGTCGCTCGATCCGAAGCTGGCGGAGATCCGTGGTCGTTACGCTCCCAAGGCGATGCCTGCCAACCGCAAGGCCGGCGAGCTGACCGCGGAGGTTGCGAGTAGAGTCGGCCTTCCGGCCGGAGTACCGGTGGCGGTGGGCGCCTTCGACGCGCATATGGGAGGTGTCGGCGCCGGCATCAAGCCCGGAACTCTTGTGAAGATCATCGGCACGAGCACCTGTGACATGATGGTGGCGCCCATGGACCAGGATATGCCCGACATCCCCGGACTCTGCGGCATTGTGCCTGGATCGATTATCCCGGGCATGTACGGTCTCGAGGCCGGTCAGTCCGCTGTCGGCGATATCTTCAATTGGTTTGCCAGCCACCTGGCGCCGGCGGAGTTTGCGGGCAGCGGCGATCTGCACTCAGGCCTGACTGCAGCGGCCGAGACGCTGCGCCCTGGCGAAAGTGGCCTGCTCGCTCTCGATTGGAACAATGGCAACCGAACCGTGTTGGTCGACCCTCGGCTGACGGGACTGCTGGTCGGCCAGACGCTGCACACCACGGCACCTGAAATCTACCGCGCCCTGGTGGAAGGTACGGCGTTCGGCGCCCTGACGATCATCAATCGATTCGAGGAATTCGGCATCCGGGTGCAAGAGGTAGTCAACTGCGGCGGCATCGCAGAGAAGAACCCATTTGTCTTGCAGATCTACGCCGATGTCTGCAATCGCCCGATGATGGTCAGCCGCTCGGCGCAGACCTGTGCGCTAGGGGCTGCGATCTTCGGCGCCGTCGTGGGAGGTGCTCACGAGTCGGTCGAAGCGGCACAGGAGATGATGACGGCCGTCAGAGACGAGGTGTTCGAGCCGCGCCCTGACGCTGCCTCAATCTATGGGGAGCTTTTCGCGCTGTACACGCAACTCCACGATGGATTCGGCGGCGCTGCGCGCGATGCTGGTAGCGACACGGGCGCGAGGCCCGGCGACCCGTCAGCCACGGCCGACCTCGGCAATGTCATGAAAGACCTGATCATCATTCGTGAGAAAGTGCGGCGAGGGTGATCCGGATCCCAGGTTTGTAGTCGCGTGTCGAGTACGAGGAGGCTGCGATGCTCACGGAGTTGAGAGAAGAGGTTTGTGAGGCAAACCGTGCACTGGTCGAGCACGGCCTCGTCGCGCTGACTTTCGGCAACGTCAGTGGCATCAGCCCCGAACGTGACTACGTCGCCATCAAGCCCAGCGGCGTGCCATATGAGCTGCTGACGCCCGACCACATCGTCATCGTCAACCTCGATGGCGACGTTGTCGAGGGCGGCTTTCACCCGTCATCGGACACCCTGTCCCACGTGCTCTTGTACCGACATTTCGATACCGTGGGTGGAATCACGCATACGCACTGCCGATGCGGGACGGCTTTTGCGCAGGCCCGCCGTGAAATTCCCTGTCTGGGAACGACGCACGCAGACCATTTCTACGGTCCCGTACCCGTGACCCGAGTACTGAGACGCGATGAGGTCGAGAGGAACTACGAGATCAACACGGGCCGTGTCATCGTGGAGCGTTTCGAGGGCCTCGATCCCATGGCTGTACCAGCCGTTCTCGTAGCCGGGCACGCTCCGTTCGCCTGGGGAAAGGACGTGGGCGAATCTCTGGAGAACGCTATCGCCCTCGAAGCCATCGCGGAGATGGCGCTGGCGACGCTGCAGCTTTCCCCCGGCATGGCCGGGCTCGAAGACTATCTGTTGGAAAAGCATCACCAACGCAAGCACGGCAGCGACGCCTACTACGGACAGGATTGAGTCGATGGAGATTCCGGATCGACGCGAACGGGGTCCTGGCAACGAGAGATCGAAGATACAGAGTTTCTGAAGACCGACGAGGAGCCGTTCATGATCGACCTCGCCCAACTTGAAGTCTGGTTCGTCACCGGCAGCCAGCACCTCTATGGAGAGGACACGCTTCGACAGGTTGCCGCCAATGCACGACAGGTTGCACAGGGCCTCGACGAGGCGACGGCGATCCCGGTCAAGGTCGTCTTCAAGCCCGTCGTCACAACTGCCGACGCGGTTCGCGAGATCTGCGAGGAGGCGAGCGGCACAGGGCATTGCGTCGGCGTGATCGCTTGGATGCACACCTTCTCGCCCGCCAAGATGTGGATTGGGGGACTGTCGGTCTTGCGCAAGCCACTCGCGCACTTGCACACCCAGTTCCATCGCGCCATTCCTTGGTCGTCGATCGACATGGACTTCATGAACCTGCACCAGTCGGCTCACGGGGGGCGAGAGTTCGGCCATATCTGCGCGCGCATGGGCAAGGCGCGTAAGGTGGTCGTGGGCCACTGGCAGGATCCGGATGTGCTGGAGCGACTCGGCGTATGGGCTCGCGCCGCCTGTGCCTTCAGCGATGCTCAGGGCGGCAAGATCGCGCGCTTCGGAGACAACATGCGTGAGGTCGCGGTCACGGAGGGCGATAAGGTCGCGGCACAGATGCGGTTCGGCTACTCGGTGAATGGCTACGGCATGGGCGATCTCGCTGAGTTTGTGGCTGCGGCGGCCGATTCGGATATCGACGCCTTGCTGACCGAGTATGAGGAATCCTATGTCCTCGCTGCGGAATTGCAGGCCGGCGGCGCGCATCGAGATTCCCTGCGCGAGGCGGCGCGCATCGAAGTCGGGATGAGGGGCTTCCTGCAAGACGGTGGCTTCGTGGCCTTCACTGACACCTTCGAGAACTTGCACGGGCTGCGGCAGCTGCCCGGAGTCGCAGTCCAGCGACTGATGGCGGACGGGTACGGCTTCGGCGCTGAGGGCGATTGGAAGACGGCGGCGCTGGTACGCGCCATGAAGGTCATGTCGCACGGGCTACGCGGCGGCACGTCGTTCATGGAGGACTACACCTACCATTTCGATCCAAGCTCCTCGAAGGTGCTCGGCGCCCATATGTTGGAGATCTGCCCGTCGATCGCAGCGGACGCGAAGCCCTCGCTCGAGATTCACCCGTTGTCGATCGGCGGCAAGGAGGATCCGGTGCGGCTGGTCTTCGACGCCGGACCCGGGCCGGCGGTCAACGCAGCCATGCTCGACCTGGGCCATCGATTCCGCATGCTCGTGAACGAGGTCGATGTAGTCGACCCCGACGAGCCCTTGCCGAAGTTGCCGGTGGCGCGCGCCGTTTGGTTGCCCCGACCCGATCTCGAAACGGCCGCCGCCGCATGGATTCTCGCCGGCGGGCCCCATCACACGGGCTTCAGCCAGGCGCTGTCCTCCGAGCACCTTGAAGACTTCGCGGAAATGACCGGGCTGGAGTTGCTCGTGATCGACGCTTCGACCTCGCTGCACGCATTCAAGAACGAGCTGCGCTGGAACGAGGCGTATTTCGGCCCGAGGGCCGGCGCATCATGACTGGTCTGGACTGGATCGTTATTGCCATCTACTTCGGCGCCATCTTGGCGCTCTCCTGGTGGGTGATCCTCAAAAG
>CALAKE010000421.1 GCA_937922775.1 uncultured bacterium
TCCATGTCGATGTGGATGTAGATGATGTCGGTGATTTCCGACAACCGCTTCATCTGCGCGTGCAGGTTGTCCGAGAGCGTACGGATGTCCGCGACTGTAATGTGCTCGATGTTGGAGCGATCGATGATCTCTTGCTCCAGAGGATCGGTATCGCGCACGCCGGCCATGACGATGTAGCGGGTCGGCAACGCCGGGTCGAGCCCCGACTTCAAACGCAGGTTGGTCAAGCACATACCGGCCGACACGGCCACGGGCGTACCGCCAAGCATGCCGCTCAGCGTCGTTTCCGGGGTGTTGATGTCGCCGTGGGCGTCGATCCATACGAGACCGACCTTGAGAGGCCTGCGACCCGGGCCGGCGTGCTGTACGCCGCCGAGCATTCCCATCAGGGCATTGCAGTTCGAATGCAGGCCGACCGTGAAGTACCCCTTCTTTTCGTTGGCGGCGACGATCTCAGCGAGGTGACCGTTGGCCAGGCCGACTCGGTGCCATTCGCCGTAGTCGCTTTCCTCCTCCTCCAGCAGCGCCACCGTCTCGGTCGGCGCGAGCGTGATGTCCAGGCCCTCGAGGAGCTCATACAAGCCGCCCTGCTCGATATAGGTCGGGTTGCCTGATAGCTCGGGCCCGCTGCGAGAGCCGGAGTAGGGCATCTTCACCACGGCCACCCGCACTTTGCCATCCTCATCGAGGTAGCGGTGCGGTTCCTGGGGAGCGCCAGCAGAGGCCGGAGCGCTCATGGCCGCCGCAAAAAGTGCGACGACAGCTACCAACGAAATCCCAACAAGTGCCGTCTTCGATATGGTCCGCATAGTTCGTTAGCGCCTTTCCCGCTTCTGTTCATCGACCATTTCGGCGACCTGCGCCAGCAGCTCCTTCGCGTCGTAGACGATGCCGTCCTTGATCGTGTACTTGACTCCACCCACGCGCTCGACCTGGTCGGTTTCGTCGTTGAGCTTCACTGCGCCGGTGCCGTAGAGCACCTTGAAGTTGGCGAGCGGATTCTCGTCGACGATCACCATGTCGGCCAGCAGCCCGGGCCTCACCACCCCGAACTCAATGTCTTCGCCCTTGGGTTCGAATAGCGTCAGGGCACCGTTCATGGTGGCTGACTGAATCACCTCGAGTGGATGGAAGCCGGCTTCCTGCAGCATCTCGAGCTCGAGGATGTAGCCGAACCCGTAGGTCTGATAGATGAAGCCGCTGTCCGATCCGGTGGTGACACGGCCGCCCATCTTCTTGTAGTCGTTCATCATCTGCATCCAGCGGATGTAGAAGTTGCGCCACGCGACCTCGTCCCAGGTGGTCCAGTAGTACCAGTAGGAGCCGTGGTTCTGGCGACTACCAACGTAGTAGTCCATGAGTGATGGCAGCGTGTACTTGTCGTGCCACTCGGCCTCGCGCATGCGCATCACGTCACGGCTCGCCGAGTAGATCGTCATCGTCGGGTCGAATGTCGTGCCGAGCTCGAGGTGTTCCTTCAGGTACGCATTCCACTCCGGGCTGCCCGGCGGGTAGATCTTGTCCCACAGACGCGCCACCTGGCCGAACCGATGCTGCTCGTCGCTGTTGTTCTGGTCTACCGGGTAGGGCTGCACGGCGTAGTCTTTCAGCAGCGACTCGAAATGGCCGTAGAAGTGAGTCACGGTGCCGAGCCCGAACCGGGCGGCGTCGATGGCGTTCATCTGGGCGACGCCCGTTTGCCCGAGGTGGGCCGTGGAGCCGAGGCCGTGTTTCTTGGCTTCGTCGAGAAGTGCGGCCATGATCTCGGGCCGGTGGGCTCCGAGCTTGAGGCCGTCAACGGGCAACTCGGAGATGTAGCGCACCCAAGCCCGAGCCTGCTCGGGAGTGTCGACCCCCCCCTGGTCCCAGCCGCTGCCGGGACGCTGGTAGTTGAAGATGCGGGGGGCGACGATCTCATTGCGCTCACTCCGCTCCTTCTCGTTGATACTCCAATCGAACGGGCCGAGCGCGACACCGCGAACCGTGGTGACACCGTGCGCCAACCACAGCTTGTAGGCGTATTCGACCTCAGGGTTCTTCGGCGGGCCGCCACCGTGCACGTGCAGGTCCACGAAGCCAGGCATCAAGTACATGCCCGTAGCGTCGATGACGTGATCGGCCTCCTGCGGTACCCGACCGCCTACACGGGCAATGCGGTTGCCCTCGATGGTGATATTGGTCGGGCCACGTGGTGGTCCGCCCGTTCCGTCGATGAGCATCACTCCCTGAATCACCAGAGTGTCGAACGGCCCGAGGCCCTCGTCGGTTCCTCGATCAGGGGCGCCGACGATGCCCTGGGCCGAGACGCTCGAGCCCATGCCAACCAGGAGCGCCAGCCCCACAAGTAGCATCAGAAGTGAACGTGTGACCCGCATCTTCCCTCCAGGAGTTAGTCCGGGCGCGCGTGGTTGGCGAAATCCGGGGAGTCGGTCCTGAAATCCACCTCAGCCGAGGTGAGTGGACTTTAACCCCACACTCGAATGGGAACAACAAAACGGCTGCCGGCCAACAGCGGAGAGACGTCATGCGTCCGTAGATGGCGCGGCACGGTGTCCGGGATCAACTCGCGCGACACATCGTCGATGACCAGACGTCACCACGTCTTGCCGCCACAGCGTGATGGTTGGAGGCTGCGGTGCGGGCGAAACAGCTCAGAGGTCGCGAATGACCTCTGATGGAGACGACCTGACCGCGCGCAGCGCCGGGATGAATGAGGCCAGGGCCGCGGAGGCACAGAGCGCGACGGCGACAATGAGGCCGCTGATGGGATCTACCGCCGTGACCCCGTAGAGCTGCGCCTCGACCCAACGGCTAACGAGTAAAAAGCCAACGAAGCCGGCGAGCAGACCGCCCAATGTCAGGCGCAGGCCGCTGATGGTCACGAGGTGGAAGATGTCGCCAACCTGAGCGCCGAGCGCCCTGCGAATGCCGATCTCGCGTGAGCGGTCGGCAACGCTGAAGGCGACGACGCCATAGAGGCCGACCATCGTGAGCGCCAGGGCGACAGCGGCGAACACGCCGACAAGCAGCAACGATAGGCGACGATCTCCGAGTGAGTCCGTCACCCGTTCTTCCATCGGACGCACCCCGATTCGCTCGAGTTGGCCATCGATGCCCTCGACCACGGCCGGAATCGCCTCCGGCAAGGACGGATTTGCTCCGGTCGTGAGAATCGTGTAGGAGCCGCCCTCCAACGGAAATTGGCTCATCGACAGGTAGATTTCAGGCCGGGGCGCCTCTTCGAGGCTGAGCTGTCTGGTGTTGCCGACGATTCCGACGATCTCCCACAGGGTGTCGCGCGGGTTGAGCTCGCTCCACCAACTGAGGCGTAGGCGCGAGCCCAAGACCCCGTCACCGGCAGGATGGGCGTCACCTGCGAGAGGACTGGCACCTGCAAGATGGACGTCCACGAAGGCCTCGTTCACGAGAATGACCCGCGGCTGGTCAACCGTGTCTTGCCAGGTGAAAGCCCGGCCGGCAAGGACGGGAATTCCCATCGAGGAGAAATACCCTGGGCTTGCCACGTTGATCGCACCGCGCGGCCGTTCCTCTCGGGGGAGCTCCTCGAGTTCGGTAAGAAACGAGGCGGTAAAACCGCTGCCGCCGAGCGGCAGGCGGGCGATCGCACCCACGGCCTCCACCCCGGGTAGCTCCTCGAGGGCCGGGATGAGTCTGGCGTGGAAATCGATGAGTCTCTGCTCGGAGTCGTAGCGCTGTTCGGGGAGACCGATGCCGAAGCGAAGCACTCCTCCCGTGTCGAATCCAGGATCCGTGCCGAGCAACAGCAAGAAGCTGCGTAGCAAGAGCACGGCGGAGAGGGTGAGCACCACGCTGAATCCGACCTGGGCCATGACAAGACCGCCACGAAATCGTGTTCGCGTTCTGCTTCCCACGCCGCCGCCGAGCCCGCGGGCCGGGTCTAGACGCCGAGCAAGCGTCGCCGGCGTCAGGGCGAAGAGCAGCCCTGTGACGACGGTAACCGCGATGGCAAAGGCCAAGGCGTTGGTGTCGAGCTGGAGGAGATCGAGCCGCTGTCCCCCAATCGGCGAGACTCCGCCAACGATGGGGAGCACGGACGGTAGTAGAGCTAGACAACCGCGGGCTACCAGAAGGCCGACCCCAGCTCCGAGAACGCTGACGACCAACCCTTCGGCGAGGTAGTGGCCAAGAAGTTGACCACCGCTGGCTCCCAGGGCAATGCGAACCGAGGCCTCCTTTGCCCGCAGCAGAAACCGCTCCAGGAAGAGGTTGGCCACATTGGTGCAGGTGATCAGCAGGAGAACAAGCGCTGCTCCGGCAAGCAGAAGAAGGGGCGAGCGATTAGCGCCTCGCAGGGTCTCGTGCAGGCCTCGCAGGTCGGCGCCGATACGGGCGTTGGTTTCGGGGTACGACTGCTCGAGTTGCGCGGCCAGCCCTTGTAGCTCGACGCGGGCCAGCTCCACGTTCGCGCCGCTTTCGAGCCTCGCCACGACCTCGAGTGAGCGAGTGGAGCGAGAGCCACCGTAGTCAGCGTGGCTGATCGGGATGTAGGCCTCGGGGATGCGTCCGCGAATCGGGAATTCGAACCCCGGAGGCAACACTCCGACGACAGTCCTGGGCGCTGCGTTCAGCAACACGATCTCGCCAATGATCCCCGGGTCCGCGCCCAGTCGCGCACGCCAAAGCTGATCACTCAGCACAATCACCTCCGCGCCCTCTCGCTCCTCCTGCTCTGTGAACGCACGGCCGATAACCGGCTCGGCTCGCAGAACTTGGAAGAGGTCGGCCGTCGTCATGCCGACCTGAATCACGGCCGGCTGCTCGCCGTCTCCGACACCGCGCTGGAGTCCGAAGCTGCGGAGCCGATAGCCGGCCAGGCTTTCCAGGCTGTCGAGCTCGGAGCGCCAGTCTTGCAGATCCGATAGTGAGACCTGGCGCGGGTTGCCGTCGGCGCCGGTCTCGTAGAGAGAAACAAGTCGCCCCGAATCCTGGTAGGGCAGGGGAGCCAAGAGCAGCGTGTATGTCGCCGAGAACATTGCCGTGTTGGCCCCCACGCCGAGCGCGAGAGTCAGCAAAACGGTAACGGTAAATGCCGGTGAGCGCCGCAAGGCACGCAGGGCGAGTCGGATTTCGTTGATGAAGTCGGGCATTATGCCGGTTTCAGTTGTGCGAGGGGCACCAGAGTCAGCTGGATGCTCACCGGCCGCCAGCCGGAACATGTCGCGCTAGCTTACCCGAACGCGGGCATCGTCGAACTACTCCGACGCTCCCGGCGGCGTGATATGGCCAAGGCCCGCGAGGATGCCGATGTTGTCCCAGGTCACCCAGATCTCCGCGATCTTGCCTTCCTCGAAGCGAAAGATGCCGGCGAAGGGGCAGTCGATGCGCTTGCCCGAGGGAGGAAACGGGCCCATCGGCCCCGTCTGAGTGCCGCTGTAGTTGGCCCAGAAACCCCCGAAGTCACCTTCAAATGCCTGAAGCTCTATCGCGATGACGGCGTCAGGTACAGCTCTCAGATCTTCCTGAAGGAATGCCACCATGTCCTCAATGCTGCGGACCTTCACATCCGGGGTGGCTGGGCAGTGGCGCACCAGGTTCGGCTGACAGACCTCGGGGAACGCGCCGAAGTCCCGGGAGTTGACGATCTCCGTGAACCGTTCTACAGCCGCCTTGTTGGCCTCGATCTTAGCCGTGTCGCTCATGGGACTCCTCCTTACATCACGCTGAGGGTGAAGCGTCAAAATGTACTCTCGCGGGAATGAGCTGACTCTATCTCCGGCGAAGAACCAGTACAACGGAGGCGTGCAGCGCGAACAATGGCTCGTCCGTCAAGACGCGCAGGTATCCAGCCCGGTTTGGTCGGTCTCCAAACCTGCTCGCGTGTCCCCCCGCTTGATTTGAACTCTGAGCAAGGCACAATGTGATGAATCTTCCGTCTGATTCCAGTACTTTTTCCTCTTCAGGTTGCCTCACAGATGAGCTGTACCGGGCCCCGAGTAGGAACTTCACACGAAACCCCGAGGACGTCGTGACCACATCGAGCTCAGCCGGCACTCCGCTGATCGCCAAAGCCCATCTCGGCCAGACGAAGACGATCGAACGTCACATCCTCGATCAACAGAGCCTTCATCCTGATGCTGGGGGGCGCTTCACCAACATCATGTACGTGATCGCCCTGACCGCGAAGCTGGTGCAGCGCGAGGTGAGCAA
>CALAKE010000422.1 GCA_937922775.1 uncultured bacterium
CGGCCTGCTGGCTCGGCCTCGCTGGGATCCGCCTAGCAAACATCTGCGCCTAGCCGTCGTGGAACCGGGGCTTCACCATGAGCTTGCGAAGTCTGACTAGGATAAACAATCAGGAAGACAAGAGCGACAGCACGAGCCTCCTCTTGGGCCCCCGAGTATCCGAATTGGCGGCGCCGTGGGCACGCGTATATTCTCCCAGCGTAGAACGTTTACACGGACTATGGAGGCTCGAGTGGGTATCAGGGATCGTCCGGCAGTCACCTTTCTGGCACTCGCGATCTGTTTGTCTCTTGCCGGCCCCCACGCGCCTTCCCAGGCTCAAGTTGATGTACAACGGAACCAGATCGATCACATCATTTGGGCAGTGCCGGATCTCGATGCCGGAGCCGAGTACTTTGAAGCAATGAGCGGCGTTACGCCCATCGTCGGCGGTGTCCATCCGGGACGCGGCACCCGCAACAAGCTGGCATCTGCCGGGGACATGATGTACTTCGAGATCATCGCACCGGATCCCGAGCAAATGCCCTTCGATCCGGTCTCCGTGCCGGTCCAGGCGTTCGCTGATGTGATTTCACAAATGCCCGGCCCGGAGGTCGACATGTTCGCTTACTCCACTACCGACCTGGAGACCGTGGCGGCCGCAGGGCGTGAGCTCGGCCTCGACGTCGTCGGCCCGACACCTGGACAGAGGGTCACTCCGGAGGGTGTCCTCATTCGGTGGAGCCACGTCGATTTCATCGGCCACGACTTCGGCCAGTTCGTTCCGTTCGCGATCAACTGGCTCGATTCCCCACACCCTTCGGCGACGTCTCCCCAAGGAGCGTCCATCGAGGGCATCACGGTCGAGCACCCGCGAGCTGACGAGCTGCGCAGAATCTACGAGGCGCTGGGAGTCCCCGCCGAGGTTGTCGCGGCGAGCGAGCCCGTCATCATCGTCCACATGCGCTCGGCCAAGGGCCAGTTTGAAGTGAGAAGTGGCAAGAGCCTGCTCGAGTACTACCGCGCGCGCAGCAACAGCAACATCTTTTGACAGGCTTGCGGCTGCCTCGTAGCATCCTGAGCCACGAGCATGCTCCGCTGATGCAACGACTCTCGTCTTCGTAGAAACCGTCTCCGACCGCTTCTTCTTCAGGAGCAACCGGATGGCCGCCTGGACATCGCCAATCGAACGGCCCTGCTCGAGCTCGACATCGATCCGAGAATCACCTCACGGGGTGCTCACAACACAGAGGTGCCCTGGCGGTAGGCGCCTCCCGCTGCCGGCGGGCGGAATTCCGTGTCCAGTTTTCGGTGGAAGCGAATCGACAGACCGCTAGACTGGGTGCATGCAAACGACCGACGCGTCATTCCGCCAGACCGAGGACCTACCGACTCCCGGCGAGATGTACCGCGCAATGCTGGAGCGCGACGCCTCCTATGAGGGGGTGTTCTACCTGGGCGTGCGGACGACGGGGATCTTCTGTCGGCCCACCTGCCCAGCGAGGAAGCCCAGGCAGGAGAACGTGGATTTCTTCGGCAGCACGCGTGAGGCGATCGCGGCTGGCTACCGGCCCTGCCGCCGTTGCACGCCGATGAAGCCCGAGGGCGAGGCGCCGGAATGGCTCGACGGGCTTCTGCGCCAGATCGATGACGATCCAGCGCGGCGCTGGAAAGACGCCGACTTGCGCGGCGTCGGGCTCGATCCCGCTCGTGTACGGCGCTGGTTCAAGCGTCACCATGGCATGACATTTCACGCGTACCAGCGAGCACGGCGCCTCGGGATGGCGCTCGGACATATCCGCAATGGAGACGACATTATGGGAACAGCCTACGACCACGGCTATGAGTCGCTATCCGGCTTCCATGACGCGTTCGCGCATCTGTTCGGAGAAACTCCGGGTAGTAGCTCCGCAGTCCACGTCGTGTTGAACCGCGTGTTGACGCCTCTCGGGCCACTGATTGCCGGCGCCACCGACGAGGGCCTGTGCATGCTGGAGTTCGCCGGACGCCCCATGCTCGAGAACCAGATCAAGAAGTTGCGCAAGAGCCTGCATTGCGCAATCACCCCGGGCACCAACCGGCACATCGAGCAACTCGAGACCGAGCTGGCTGAGTACTTCGCGGGTGAGCGCACGGAGTTCAACGTCGTGCTCCGTGTGCAGGGCACCGATTTCCAGCAGAAGGTATGGCGGGCCCTGGAGCAAATCCCGTACGGCGAAACACGCAGCTACGAGGAAATCGCCCGCGTCATAGATAACCCCAAGGCGGTACGCGCCGTGGGGCGCGCCAACGGCGCCAACCCCATCCCGATCGTCATCCCTTGCCATCGTGTCGTGCGCGCCGATGGCTCACTAGGTGGGTACGGCGGCGAGCTCTGGCGCAAACGTCTCCTTCTGAAGCTCGAGGGACACGATAGATACGCCGAGGAGCAAGAGTCCTTGCCTCTGGACCGCCAGACCCCCACCGAAAAGCCATGAACGACATCATTCCCGAGGCCCTGCGGCGCGGCGAAGAGTACCTCGACCGCGTGAACGAGTTGCCCGTGAGTCGCGGCCAAGATCCGACGGCAATCCGGCAACATCTCGAGCAAACCTATTCCTTCGCGGCTCCCATGCCCGCCGCCGAGCTCGTCGACGATGTCGCCGGCATGCTCGAGGACTGGGCGGTCCAGACGATCCACCCTCGCTACTTCGGCTACTTCAATCCCACACCTCTGCCGGAGGCGGTTGCCGGCGACCTGATGGCCGCCATCTACAATCCACAGCTCGCAGTGTGGTCGCATGGCCCCGCGGCCGTGGAGATGGAACAGCACGTGCTGCGGTGGCTGGCGGGAAGGTTCGGCTTGCCGGGAGCGACGTGCGGTGCGCATTTCACGAGCGGCGGCTCGGAGGCCAATTTCACTGCGGTGCTCGCGGCGCTCACCTCGCGGCTGCCGGCGTACGCCCGCCATGGTCTCGGCGGCATCGATGAGAAGCCGACCATTTACCACTCAGCGGCGGCGCACGACTCCTTCACCAAGATCTGCCACATGACCGGCCTCGGCCGGGACGCCTTGCGGGTCGTGCCGCTCGACGGCCATATGCGGCTGGACCTCGACGCCCTGAGGGAGCGGCTCGAAGCCGATCGGGACGCAGGCGAGACTCCCGTCATGGTCGTGGCCACGGCCGGAACCACCGCGGCCGGCATCATCGACCCTCTCGAGGAAACCGCCGCCCTATGCCGGAAGCACAGTGCCTGGTTCCACGTCGATGCAGCCTGGGGCGGCGCAGCGGTACTGAGCCCTCGACTCGAGCAACTCATGCGCGGCATCGAGATGGCCGACTCGATTACATGCGACGCCCACAAATGGCTGAACGTCACGATGGGCGCTGGGATGTTCTTTTGTCGCGACAAGAGAGTGCTCGATGAGACCTTTCGAGTCAGCACCGACTACATGCCGGGACTCACCGCGGGCGTTGTAGACAATTTCGTTACCTCCGCGCAGTGGTCGCGCCGCTTCATCGGCCTGAAGCTGTTTCTCGCTCTGGCGAGTCGCGGAGAGAGCGGCTTCGCGGAGATAATTGAGGGCCAGGCCGCGGTCGGCGACTACCTGAGGCAGCGACTCGAGGAGGCTGGCTGGGTGCACATATCCAGGTCTCCCCTGCCCGTCTGTTGCGTCACTCACCCTCGCATCGAAGCCGGCGAGACCAGCGTCGACAAGGTGCTCGAGAAGGTCCTCGCCAGCGGGCAGGCATGGATCTCCAAGGTCAAGCTCGGCGACCGCGCTGCGTTGCGCGCCTGCGTCACCAGTTGTCTCACCACCCTCGAAGACATCGACGCGCTCGTTGACGAGATGGACGCCGCCGTCGCGGGATAGCCGCCCGCGACGCGGCGGCAGACGGGCACGGGGCGGCAGGGTTTTCCGTCTCTTCAGTGCTAAGCTAGGCGGCCATGTCTCCAAAGATTGGCACACAGTTGGGTCCCTACGAGATTCTTGCGCCTCTCGGCGCAGGCGGCATGGGGGAGGTGTATCTGGGCCGTGACACCCGGCTGGAGCGGGACGTCGCCATCAAGGTCCTGCACGAACGGTTCTCTGAGGATCAAGGCGCCCTGGCTCGGTTCGAAACCGAGGTCAAGGCAGTCGCCGCCCTCGCTCACCCCAACATTCTCGCCATCTACGATGTCGGATACGAGAACGAGACTTCCTTCGCGGTGACCGAGCTTCTCAAAGGAGAAACGCTGCGCGAGAGACTGCATTCCAGCGGGTTCTCCGTTAGCAAAGCGATCGACACGGCGCTACCCATCGTCCATGGCCTCGCCGCCGCACATGACAAGGGCATCGTCCACCGCGATCTGAAGCCGGAGAATGTCTTCATCACAACAGATGGCAGAGTGAAGATCCTGGACTTCGGCCTCGCCAAGCTGCAGCGCCAAGAGAACGAGGGTGACGGAGAGGACGAGATGCCCACCGCCGCGCGCCTCACGGTGCCTGGCACCATGATGGGCACCGTCGGCTATATGTCGCCGGAGCAGGTAAGGGGGCAGGAAGCCGACCACCGCTCTGACATTTTCGCCTTCGGGGCCACGCTCTACGAGATGCTGGCTGGAGAGCGAGCATTCATGGGGGACTCGGACGCGGACGTCGTCTCTGCCATCCTCCGGGAACATCCCGCCGACGTTTCCAAGTCGAGCGTGCCCGTTCCACCCGTTCTTGAGCGCATCGTCCATCGATGCTTGGAGAAATCGCCGCACGAGCGCTTCCAATCGGCCCGAGACCTGGCGTTCATTCTCGAGACCAGCTTGGACGCGAGCCTTGCGACGTCTTCGGACGGAGGTCCGCAGCACGCCGGTGGCTCGAACAGAACAGCGAGCCCAGCGTCCA
Source organism: uncultured bacterium (assembly GCA_937922775.1). Taxonomy (GTDB): domain Bacteria; phylum Acidobacteriota; class UBA890; order UBA890; family UBA890; genus CALAKE01. Next base: position 4,841 of record CALAKE010000422.1, read on the forward strand.
TCGCGGTCCTCCCGTTCGCCGACATGAGCCCGGCGAAAGACCAAGACTACTTCTGTGAGGGCATGGCCGAAGAGATCATCAACGCCCTCACCAAGATCGAGGGAGTGAGCGTCGCCTCCCGCAGCTCGTCCTTCCAGTTCAAGGGATCGGCGGGCGACATCCGCAGCGTCGGCGAAGCACTGGGCGTCAACACTGTTCTCGAGGGAAGTGTACGAACCGCGGGGGATCGCCTCCGCGTCACGGCACAGCTCATCAACGTCGAGGACGGCTACCACCTCTGGTCGGATCGCTACGATCGCCAGATGGAGGATGTCTTCGAGATCCAAGACGAGATCTCCGAAAGCATCGTCGGCGCGCTATTCGTCGGGCTGATGGGTCGCAAGCGCCCGGATCGAGGCCGACACACCTCGAACCTCGAGGCCTACCACCTGTTCATGAAGGGCCAGCACAACTGGTATCGGAGAGAGAAGGACTCTCTCCAGAAGGCGGCTGAGTTCTTCGAGGAGGCGACACACGAGGATCCTCAGTACGTCTTGGCCCACGCCGGGTTGGCAAACGCCTACAGCAGCCTCGGCTTGTATGGTATGCGCCGCGATATCGCCTATCCGAAAGCCAAGGCAGCTATCGAGCAGGCGCAATCCATCAACAACGATCTTGCCGAGGTTCATGCCGCATTGGGGTTGATGAGGAACTGGCTGGAACTGGATTGGGCAGGATCCGAGCAGAGCTTCAAGCAGTCCATTTCCATCGATCCCGACTATGTTCTGGGCCTGTGTTGGTACAGCTTTTTGCTCAACAGCTTGCGCAGGCACGAGGAGTCACTCGCCATGGCGGAACGAGCGCGAGATCTCGATCCGCTCTCGCCATATACGATCACGACGGTGGGCTTCAGCCTCTACAGGCAAGGGCGGCACGAAGAAGCGATTCCAATCACCTGGAAGGCCCTCGAGATGGAGCCTGACTTTCTCTACACGCACTGGGTTCTGGGCGGCGCTTACATGCGCAACAACCAGCACGAGGAATCCATCGCCGTGTTCGAAAAGGCGGCGACCCTGTCGGGACGTTCCTCGTTCTACCTGGGCTGGCTGGCGTGGGCATATGGCACCGCTGGGGATCGAGACCGGGCGACCCGTACCATCGAGGAGCTCGACGTGCGCTCGGAAGCCGAGTACGTCGCCGCCAGCTTCTTCGCGTGGGCTTATGCGGGGCTCGATGATGCGGATCAGACGTTTGTCTGGCTGGACAAGGCCGTCGAGGAGATGGGGCCGCAGCTCTTCCTCATGCCGGCGATCGCACCCTTCGACACGATGTACTCAGACCCGAGGTTTCAGGACCTACTGGAACGCCTGGGTCATCCCGATGCATCACGATGACACTGACGGCGCCGCCACGGGTTAATCCACTACCTCCCAGACCGTGTCGATTATGGTGCCGTCGACCCATTTCACCACCGCCACCGGCTTATCGGTGACATTGGGTGGCTCGGGCGGCCCGCCCACCATCGCCTCGACTTCTTCCTTGATCTGCTCAATCGATTTGATCGGCAAATCGGAGCCTTGCACCCTCTCGAGCAGATCGTCTCGGCGTGGATTGATGGCAATGCCGCGCTCGGTGATGATCACGTCGATCAACTCGCCGGGGCCGGTGACTGTGGTCACCTCGTCCACGATCACGGGGATGCGATTGCGGAACGTCGGCAGGGCCAAAATCGTACAGCCTGAAAACAGGCAATTCTGCCAGCCACCGATGCCATGCAGCAGCATTCCATCGGAGTGGGTGTTGACGTTGCCGTTGAAGTCGAGGTCGACCTCGGTGGCCCCGAGAATCACCGCGTCCACCATCGAGGCGTAGTTGCCCTTGCCGTGCCAGTTGTACGAGGTGAAGGGAGAAGTCCAGATGTGGCGTGGGTCTTCTCCGATCGACTTCACCGCGGCCAGGTCGAACGTCTGCCCATCGAGGATGTAGTCGACATAGCCCTCGTTCAGGAGGTCGACGAGATACTGAGTCGAGCCGCCACGGACGAAGCGAGCCTTCACGCCGCTCTGCTTCATCATCTCCTTGAGATAGCCGACGAATGCCAGTGCAATACCCCCGGCGCCGGCCTGGAAGGAGAAGCCATCGCGCATGATGCCGGCATCCTTCATGAAGCGGGCAACGTACTGAGCGATGAGCTGGCGGTCGGGGCTCTTGGTGATCTGAGTCGTCCCGGAGACGATCTTCGAAGGATCGCCGATCGAGTCCACTTCGACAACGTAGTCGACGTTGTTGCCGTAGATCTGGTGCGGTATGGCCGGGAAGGGTACCAGGTTGTCGGTGACGATAATCACGCGGTCGGCGTACATGGAGTCGGCGAGTCCGAAGCCCATGGAACCGCAGGCCGAGGGGCCGTGCGAGCCGTCGGCGTTGCCGAACGGATCGGCGGTGGGTGCAGCCAGCACGGCGACGTCGATGTGCACTTCACCGTCCTGGATGGCCTGCCAGCGACCGCCGTGCGAGCGCAACACGCCCATGCCGCGCATCTTGCCGTACGAGCAGTAGGCGCCGAGAGGGCCGTTCATGCTGCCCTCGATGTGATGCACGATGCCCTTGTCCATCATGTCGATGACCGGCTCCTGGCACGGAAACGAAGCGCTCGGGAACCACATGAGGTCCTTGACGCCGATCTCGGCCGCCGCCTCGAGGGCTCTGAGCGCCACCCGGTCACCGTTGCGCAGGTGATGGTGCGACGAGATCACCATGCCATCGGAGAGGCCACACTTCTCGAGTGCCGTCTTCAGGTCGGGAACACGCTTGTCACCGGAAACCGGATAGTCCTTGCAGGCCCGGATCGGCGGCGCGTGCTTGGCGCCCTTGGGCTCGCGCGCATCCGGCCCCTGGTAGGCTTCCTGCCCCTTGCCATTCACCACGATGGGCACCTTGCGCCCCAATGCGTTGACTACGAACTCCACGTCGCCGCTCATCGTTCACCTCCGCTCGTGCCGGCCTGCCCAGCTCCGCTGCCGCCGGCCTGCGTGGAGCTGCTTTCTTCGTCATCTGAGATCTGCCCGGTGCGACGCGCCAACGCGACGAGCCGCTGCGCCCGCAGAACAACGGGCGGGTCGACCATGCGAGTACCGAGGCTGACGACCCCGAGGCCCTTGGCTTGCGCTTCCTCGAAGGCTGCGACGACCTTCAACGCCCTCTCGATTTGCGCCTCCGTCGGGGCAAAGGCCTTGTGGATGACCGGAATCTGACGCGGGTGGATACAGCCCATGCCCTCGAAGCCGAGCCCGCGGGAGGCAACTCCCCACTCCGCCAACCCCTCCATGTTCTCGATATCACCGAAGACCGAGTCGATCGCCTGTACTCCGGCAGCCTTGGCGGCGTTCACCAGTCGAGTGCGGGCGTAGAACGACTCCGTGCCCTCGAAGGTCTTGGGAACGCCTAGATCCGCCGTGAAGTCCTCGAGGCCGATCGTGAGAGCCACAACCGTATCGGCCGCCGTGGCGATCTCGAAAGCATTCTCGATACCCAGCGCCGATTCCAGAATGGGCATGATCCAGATCGGCTCGCCGCCAGTCTTCTCGAGGATCTGGGCGATCCGGTCGGCCACCTGCCGCACCTCACTGGCGTGCTCGACCTTGGGAATCAGGATCAGATCAGGCGACACCGGCACGATATCGTCCAGGTCTTCGAGACCCAGCGGGAGCTGGTTGATGCGCACCATGCGCTCGGCGCCCATGAAGTCGAGGCAATGCAGAGCGTTGCGCACCAGCAGCCGTGCCCCGGGCTTGTCGTCGGGGTGAACCGAGTCCTCGAGGTCGAGAATGACCGCGTCCGGCTTGTGGATACCGGCGTTGATCATGAACTTGGGCTGGGCCCCTGGCAGATACAGGCGAGAGCGCCGCAAGGCGTCACGCGCCGGCCGCTTCGGTTCAGGCAGACTCGTCTCCGGGAGTGACTTGGCCTCGGAGCCGGCGCCGGCCGCACGTGCTGCGGCTTCGATACGGGCCGCGATGGCAAACGGCAACGCGCCGGCATCGTCGATCTCGATCACGGCATTCTCGACGCCCAGGTCCGACATGACCTTTTC
>CALAKE010000423.1 GCA_937922775.1 uncultured bacterium
CATCACCGTGGAAGAGGGCAGCGTTGAACAGCATCCTGAAGTTTCCGAACGGCTGGGCGCGCCACTGCGGACGAGCGCCCAGCAGGATCACGTGCCCCTCGTCGAGTTCGACGTCGACAGCGGTTGCATAGCCCTGCAAGAACTCCTCACCTCGGAGGAATCCCGATAGGAGCGGTGATCCGTGGTCCGCATATTTGGCTAGGATCGTACCCTCAAAGCCTTCCTTGGTCGTGAACACCGGTCCCCGTCCGACCATGACCTTGGCCCTCTCCGGCATGCCCGTCATGGCCGGATGGTAGGGATCAACGATCATCTCCATGATGGCGCCACCGAGGAAGAAATCGCTGCGGCCGACACCCGCGAGGGCGTTCTCGACGGGCAGGTTGAGCTCGTCAATCGCAAACATGCTGCTGTTGTTGATCGTCACCAGGGTACCGCCGGCGCGGACAAAGTCCTCGATGTGGCGTACTCCCATCTTGCCGATCCCACCAGCGTAGCGAGGCGGCACCGTGCCCTTCTGATTACCCTCCAGAATGGTGTTAGCGCCGTAGTCGGCGAGTATCATCACGTCGAAGCGCGAGCCGAGGTCACCCGCAGCTACGTCGAAGTTACGAATGGTTGTGGGCTCAAACCCATAGACCTCCAGCAACCAGCGGGTCCAGCCCTCGTCGATGTTGCCACCCCACGGGCGGTAAAGTGCTACGCGCGGCCGAGAGAGTCTCGTGCCCGAGGCCGATCCGCGCTCAGCCTGCAGCGCCAGGTCCGATACCATCTGGTCGATCGTGCCGGCGTCCAAGCCGCTGATGACGTACTCGCCGCTCGTCCCCGGCGCTCCATCGGCTCCGGCATCGCCAGGCCTGAACTGCACTGTGCCACCGCCCTGCCAGGCCAGCTGCATCGCCTTGAAGGCGTTATTCTGCGCCGCGTCGACGATCAAGGCGGAGCCGGAACCCGTGGTGGAGCCCGCGGGGGGAATGATGGCGGCAGCCAGCGGATTGCTGTCGAACCCTACGCCCGGAACGCTGTCGAACGCAGCGCCTGAATCCGGATCCGCATCCCATGCAACCTCCCCGCCCTCGAGCTTCTGCATCGCCCCCCGCACTGCATCCGTCAGCGGCGTCGCCGCCTCGACGACACGAACGCCCATCTGGTACGGCAGCGTCCAGCCGGAGACGTCATAGGGCATGTCCAGGTCGCCACCAGGGCCGAGGATCTCCGGGTAATCCTGGACGTCGAAGAGCTGCAGCGTGAAATTGGCGAAGGGCTGGTCCATTGGGATCACCCAGGTACCGGCCGGATAGGTGATGCCCTCGTGGGTCGCGTCCGCCGTGAGCTGATGGACCTCGATGTCGTTGAATGCCAGGCGCCTCAGCATCTCCACAGGCGCTACCGGATCGCGCTGATCTTGCGGGATGAAGTAGGCGTACGGCGGGTCCTGAGTGAATTGTTGGATCGTGTCGCGGCCTGCCTGATAGCGATTGTACAGAACGTCGTACTTGTACTTGGCGGCGAAATCGAGCACGGACATCGAAGCCGTATGGCAGTACTCGACCGCATCGCGCAGGCGCCACCAACCACCCTGCCACGGGCTGGCATACAGCGACTCGGGGCGGAGCTCGTTGCGCGGCGCCGGAAACTCGCGCACGGAATAGAAGCGCGGTGTCGCGTACCCTACTCCGGCCGTCTCGGTCAGAAACGATGCGACATTGTGGAAGCTGTGGGCGTGATCCAGGAATCCCGGATACCAGTCATCGAAACCCGTGCCCATGTGCATTGCACCTGGCTGACCTCTCTCTTCGAGCGCCTGTGCCATCGACATGCCCATCAGGTTCACCGTCCTCCACATCAACGGGTGAACATGCGGCGAAATCGGCTCGGCGAAGGGAGGAATCCAGATGCGGGTGGGGAACGGCGAGGTCTGGTGGTGATTGTAGAGAACCTGCGGCTCCCAATCGCGCACCACACGCGTAACGACACGCGACTCGATCTGGTTGATCATGTAGCCGTCGCGATTGTTGTCGTGCCCGATGTACTTCTGATAAAGCTCCGGCATGCGTGCCATCTCGAACGGCGAGCCGAGGTTGGAGTTGTACCACTCCGAGATCATGTTTTGGCCATCTGGGTTCAACGAGAACCACAACATCGTGATGACATTGTCGAGAATGGCCTGGATCTCGGGGTCGTCGTCGCCGGAGAGGAGTGTGTACGCCAACAGAGGAGTGTGCTGATGCCCGGCCACCTCGGTGGAATGCAGGCCTCCGTCCACGTGAGCGATGGCCTTGCCCTCGACGGCGAGCTGCCGCGCTTCCGCGTCGGTCAAGCCCTCCGGATGGGCGAGCCGCATGGCAATCTCTCGATAGTGATCGAGATTGGCCAGGTTCTCGGGCGACGAGATGATGGCGATATACCAATCGAGGCCCATCGTGGTCTGGCCGATCTTGATGAGCTCGAGCTTGTCGCTCGCGGCGTCGAGAGCCTGAAAATACCGCAGGGACTCATCGTACGAAGCCAGATAGAAATCCGAGCCGACGGCCGTGCCGAGAACTGATTCTGTCGTCGGAATTCCCTGTTGGCCCAGGGAAGGCATGGCAATCAGAAGCAGTGCCAAGATTGCCAAGGAGAAACGTCTCAAAGCGTCGCGCATGATCTACCTCTCCAGCTGTGCTCGTGCAGCAAGACGATTGCCCTGCGGCCGATCCGAATGGGCAGATGGCGGGGGCGGGAATCACGGACCGCCAGGTTCGTGATAAGCATACGCACGACTCCTATATAGATCCGTGGAACCCCAGTTGCAAGCAAGCACCGGGCGGCGGCGCGACGCAACCAGTACAGTAGAGTGTCGAGGCACGAGCTGAAACGTGCCAGGGCAAAGGAGATTGGCGCCTAATGGAAGATCAAGGAAGCAGCT
>CALAKE010000424.1 GCA_937922775.1 uncultured bacterium
CCCGACCGGTTGCCCATCTCAGCAGGAGCCTTGGCATGAGCCGGCGAGACAGGCGAGCGCGACTCGGCAATCGTTCTTCTTGGACGCGGGGCAGCCAACTGGCTCTCAAGCGCGTTTTCGACATCGCCGTTGCGGCCGGAATGCTACTGGTGCTCTCGCCGCTGGTGGCACTCATTTCCTTGGCCATCAAGCTGACGGATGGCGGCTCGGTTCTCTACGTTCAGGAGCGAGTCGGCAAAGATGGGCGGGCATTTCGTTGTTACAAGTTCCGCACCATGGTGGAAGGTGCGGAGCGTCAAGGCCTAGGGATCGAGGTGGCCGAAAACGATGCGAGAATCACCCGTGTCGGGGGCTATCTCCGCCAGTGGACGCTCGACGAGATTCCACAACTCATCAACGTTCTGAAGGGGGAGATGTCCATCGTGGGACCGCGCCCGACGGTTCCGAGCCAGGTAGCGCGTTATTCCGACAGGGATAGAAGGCGCCTGGAGGTGAGGCCAGGGATGGCGGGATGGGCCTGGATTCATGGCAGGAACGAGGTCGCCTGGCGAGAGCGCATCGAGATGGACATCTGGTACGTAGACCATTGGTCCCTTCTGCTCGATTTTCGAATCCTCCATGCGGCTTTCTGGCTCTTACTGCGGCGCGAGGGGCTCGTCGGCAGCGACGGCGTAGCTCGGGATCTCGACTGAATTGCGAAACGCTACCTCCATCCTGATCGTCGGTGCAGGAGGTCACGCGCAAGTGGTGGCTGATGTCCTCCTGAGGGCGCACGAGGCGGATCTTGCGGGTCGACCTGCGGGATTCGTCGACGACAACCCTGATCTGCTGGGTCGAGTGATCCTGGGTATTCCTGTGCTCGGGCGGATTTCAGAGATTCCAGGATTTGACTACGAGGCGCTGATCGTTGCCATCGGCGAAAACCGCCGTCGTGCCGAGGTGTTCGACCAATTAGCGGAACGCGCCGAAAGGATGGTTGCCGCGGTACATCCAGCAGCAGTCGTCGCGCCCGATGTGGCCATTGGAGAAGGCGTTGTGATCTGTGCGGGAGTTGTCGTTAACACGGGTGCTGTCGTCAGCGACGGCGTGATCCTCAACAGCGGTTGCACAGTGGATCACCACTGCCGAATCGACGCTCATTCTCACATCGCCCCAGGCGCCCATCTCGGTGGCGGAGCGCATGTCGGGGAAGGGGCGTTGGTGGGCATCGGCACCTCGGTTCTACCCGGGCAATCGATAGGCGCCTGGGCAAGAGTGGGTGCCGGTGCTGTTGTGACAAGAGACATTCCAGCCCACGCCACTTCCGTGGGCGTACCAGCGAGAGAGACGGGGAGACGAGATGGTTCCGAAGACTAAGAAGCCGCCTGTTCTGATGCCGATGTCGAGTCCTGATCTCACGCATCTCGAGGGCCAGGCTGTCAGCCGGGTACTTCAGACCAGGAATCTCAGCATTGGACCGCGGCTCGTGGAGTTCGAGGAGCGCTTCGCTGAATACATTGGCTCTCCCCACGCCGTGGCTGTTTCTAGCGGGACAGCAGGGCTGCATTTGGCGGTCATCGCCGCCGACGTTGGGCCGGGTGACCTTGTTGTCACGACCCCTTTCTCATTCGTCGCATCGGCCAATCCGATCCTGTACGAAAGGGCGATCCCGGTCTTCGTGGACATTGATCCAGAGACCTTCAACATCGACCCGTCACAGGTCATCGCGGCCGTCGATGGGATCACCTCGGGAGGGAAAGCACGAGAGTCGTGGATACCCGACCCGCTCAAGGGACGCAATCACGGCCAGCTGAAGGCGATCCTCCCTGTCCATGTGTTTGGGGAGGTCGCTGATATGGGCCCCATCTGCAAACACGCGCGTCACCATGATCTGCCGGTCATCGAAGACGCCTGCGAGGCTGTAGGGGCCGTTCACAACGGGCGGAATGCGGGGACCTTTGGTGATGCGGCGGTATTCGCCTTCTATCCAAACAAGCAGATGACAACGGGTGAAGGAGGGATGATCGTCACCGAGAGAGCCGATTGGTGCGACCTCTTCCGGTCGCTCCGCAACCAGGGTCGCGATGTGATGGATGCATGGCTGACCCACGATCGTCTCGGCTACAACTACCGCCTGGACGAGATGAGCGCCGCGCTCGGCTTGGCTCAGTTGGACCGGATTGACGCCCTACTTTCCCGACGAGAGCGGGCTGCCGGCTGGTACAACGAACGGCTGGAGGGGGTGGATGGACTCCGAGTTCCCCGCGTACTGCCTTCCGACTCTCGCAAGTCTTGGTTTGTCTATGTCGTTTGTCTTGCCCCGGAGATCGACCGCGATGCGGTCATGGCTGAACTGCATGAGAGAAGCGTGCCGTCTCGGCCTTATTTCACTCCTATCCACCTGCAGCCTTACTACCGAGATCGATTTGGCTTTCAGGAGGGCCAGTTTCCTGTGGCGGAGGGTCTCTCACGGTCGACACTCGCCCTGCCGTTCTTCAGCACGATGGGAGAGGAGCAGGTGGACCATGTTTGCGGGCATTTGGCCAGCATCCTAGGTGCGTACTAGGTGACTTTCGATGCAACCGAGGTCTCGCGTGACCTCAACGCCAACCATCATTCTGGACGGTTGCTCTCGAGCATCCTTCTCGAAGAGGAATAGACCCATGGGGACCAAGCGATCCGGGGTTGATTCGGCCGTAGCTCAGAGGCGGCTGATACTCGTGATCGGACACGCGATTCTGGCCGTGGGTGCATACCTCCTGGCGTTCATGGTCCGGTTCGACTTTGCGATTCCGGGTTATCACTGGGACTGGTTTCTCTACACCGTGCCGGTTCTCCTCCTCTTTCGACTCACGGTCTTCGCGCACTATCACTTCTATGACAACCTCTGGAGCTACGTCGGATTCAAGGATGTGCTTGCCATCACCAAGGCCGTGGTCGTCGGGTCGCTCTTCTTCCTGGCCACAGTCTTGCTGTTTCTCGGACATGGCTACCCTCGCGGGGTGTTTCTTCTCGATCTTGTGCTTTGTGGGGCCATGCTGACGGGCGCACGAGTTGTCGTCAGAGCCTCGCAGAATCGTGGGTCGCCAATGGGACGGACGCGCCGAAAGCGGACCGTGATCGTCGGTGCTGGGAATGCAGGGGAGATCCTGGCTCGCGAAATCGAGGGCAAGGAGGAGTTGGGGTACGAAGTCGTCGGGTTCGTGGATGACGATCCCCGAAAGCAGGCTGGTCGCATCCAGGGGTTCAGAGTGCTCGGGACGATCGAACAGATTCCAGATATCTGTCGCGACCACAGGGTCGACGAAATCCTCATTGCGATCCCGTCAGCCACCAGAGAAGAGCGCATGCTGATTGCGCGCGCCTGTCGCCTCAGCGAGGTGGTATTCAGGACGGTTCCTCAGCTCACGGAGCTGTTGAAGGGGAGCGCCTCGATTGCCCAGCTCGACAAGATGAGCCCAGAGACGCTCATCGGACGCGATGCCGTTCAGCTCGACAGAGACCTTCTGGAGCGAGAGCTCAGGGGGAAACGAATCCTCGTGACGGGCGCTGGTGGGTCAATTGGCTCGGCACTTTGCCATGAATTGGCTGCCCTCGACCCCGAGACCTTGATTCTATTCGAGAGGGCCGAGAGCAGTCTGTTCTTTGCAGAGTTCAAATTGAGCATGCGCCATCCCGAGCTCAACATCGTTCCGATCCTGGGAGATATCCTCAATGAAGACAGGGTGGAACAGGTGATCCGGGAGCATCGCCCGGAGGTTATCTACCATACCGCTGCCTACAAGCATGTCCCGATAACAGAGAAGCATCCCCTGGAGGCGATTGCGAACAACGTATTCGGGACAGAGATCCTGGCGCGTGCCGCAATCAAGGGAGATGTCGACAAGTTCGTGTCGATTTCTACCGACAAGGCTGTCAATCCGGTTGGGGTCATGGGACTCACCAAGCGAGTCGGTGAATGTATCTTGATGGAGATGGATAACTCGCCCACCACTTTTGTTGTTGTCCGCTTCGGGAATGTGCTGGGGAGTGACGGCAGTGTGATCCCCCTGTTCCAGATGCAGATCGAGAACGGGGGCCCCGTCACCGTTACTGACCCTGAGGCTACTCGCTACTTCATGCTCCCCGCGGAAGCCGCGCAGCT
>CALAKE010000425.1 GCA_937922775.1 uncultured bacterium
AGGCTCTCGAGATCGAGCAGGATTCCTTTATCGCCCTCTGGGTGCTCGGATGCGCCAGCTTCCGGGCCGGGAAGGCCGACAAAGGGGTCGAGACACTCAGCCGCGGCGCCGACCTGTACGGTCGCCACAGCTTCATGCTCCTCTTCCTGGTGAATGCGCTGGCCACCGCGGGCCGTATGGAGGAAGCCCGCGAGATCGTTTTGGAAATGGAAGCCCGCTCCGCGAGTGAGTTCGTATCGCCGGGCCTGCTCGCCATGAGCTACGGGGCGATAGGCGATGAGCGCCGAGCCCGCGAGCTGAGCGAAGAGTTCCTCCGCAGTCGTGGCCACCCGATCGGCTATGTCCTGAATTCCGGGTTTGCTCAGGCGTGGGTCCTGCGGCGGATGGGGCTGCCTTGTTAGGGGTCACTTCGAGAATCTGACACTAGCCGAGGGTGCGCCCGTAGACTGCGTTGATCCGATCTCAAGACACGAATTGTGAGACCTGATTCAGAAACTTTCTGCAAGATCAGGGAGCGGGACAACGGGAAGAGGATGGGAATGCTCATTGACCTGGAAGAGCCCACTGCCACCCCCTGCAGGGCATTCAGCCCCGCAACACGTCATAGTGTCGACCCATGAAAGCAGCCGTCTACAGCAGGTACGGGCCTCCGGAGGTTGTCGAGATCCAGGATGTCGACAGGCCCGTCCCCGAGGACAACGAAGTCCTGGTGCGGATCCACGCGACGACCGTTACCGCCGCCGACTGGAGAATGAGAAAGGCCGATCCGGCCCTCGTGCGGATCATGAACGGCCTCTGGGCGCCGAAGAAGGCCAGGATCCTCGGGATGGAATGTTCCGGAGTTGTCGAGGCCACCGGCGGCGCCGTGACCCGCTTCAGGGAAGGCGACCAGGTGTTCGGATCGACCGGCTTCAAGTTCGGCACCCACGCCGAGTACGCATGTCTGCCCGAGGACGGTCGGCTGTCGACCAAGCCCACCAACATGAGTCTCGAGGAGTCCGCGGCGGTCATGTTCGGCGGCGTCTCCGCCCTGTATTTTCTGCGCAAGGCGAACGTCGAAGCCGGGCAGAAGGTGCTCATTTATGGCGCCTCCGGCAGCGTCGGGGTCTTCGCGGTTCAACTGGCGAAGCACTTCGGGGCGCACGTCACCGGCGTTTGCAGCACCGCCAATCTCGACCTGGTGCGATCGCTCGGCGCCGACGAGGTGATCGACTACACCAAGGAAGACTTCTCGGCAGCGGGCCGGGTCTATGACGTCGTCGTCGACACAGTCGGCAAGAGCGGGTTCTCGCGCACCCTGAAAGTCTTGAAGCGTGGCGGCATCTACGCTCGCATCTCGGGCTCCGGCGGGGTGTTGGGCATGCTGGTCGGAGAGTTGCGTGGGATGTGGATCTCAGCCACGGGCAAGGCGAAAGTCATCGGCGGGGTGGCCAAGCCAACCCCTGATGACCTGCCCTTTCTCAAGGGTCTGATCGAGGCCGGCGACCTCGTGACGGTGATCGATCGGCGCTATCCGCTCGACGAGATCGTCGAGGCCCACCGCTACGCCGAGGCTGGCCACAAGAAGGGCCACGTGGTCATCCTGCCGTAGCGGCCGGGCCGGAATCAGCGGCCCAAGAACGCCGAACGCCGAGAGTCTCGATCGCGTCCTCGCCGCGGTGTTGCTCCTCCCTCACGACCATCGAATCTTCAGCGTGGGACAGGAACGATGACCTCTTCGCGCAGCTCCACGTACAGCGGTACGTCGGGGGGAAGTCGCACTTCTTCGCCTTTGGTAGCGACGAAGGTTCCACCGGCGCCGATGAGCACCCCGGCGAGAATTCCCTTGCCGCCGCCCAGGAGGCCTCCCACCAGGCCGCCGACGCCGCCGCCAACGGCGATCTCCTTGATATCCTCGCGGATGCTGTCCTCGCCCTCCAAACGCTCACCATCGGCGGTGACCAGGCCCTCGAACTCGATCGACGCCCCATTGGCCTCGATGAGATCGGCTTTCAAAGTCAAGCGTCCGGGACCGTTCGGGCGCTTGGCCTTTTCGACCTCCGCGACGAACCCCGTGATTCGTGATCCGGCAGGCAACACCTCGACTCCCGCCAAGCTCACAGCCTCCGGCACCATCATCGAGAAGCGATCCCCTGTCTGGGCGGTTCCCGAGTCGAGAGAATCGTTCAGCCGCGTGGCGATCAAGGTCCCCGCCGGCAGAGCAACCACTGGCGCCGGCTCGGAGGCTCGCGGCTCATCCGCTACGGTCGGCGCGGACGACACGGGCGCCGCGTCGACGTCTGCCTCCCCAGGTGGTCCCGACGATCCGCCCACCGCCGCGACGGCTCCCTCGGCCGCCGGTTGGATCTCGATGGTTGAAGCGGTTCCGGCCTCAGGATCGAGGGCCAGCTCGAGGTGAAACGCGGTGGATCCCTTGACGACATCGTAGGTGAGCAAGTCGCTGCGCTCGTAGCGCAAGCCCATCACCTCGTAATCGAGCTGCTCGATCTTCTCCGTATACCAAGCCGGTGGGTTGCCGGTCGGCAGGCCGGCTTGCAGCTCGGCGAGGCTCCCGGCGTTCGCCTCTGGCGATTCATTCCCGGGTGTGGCCGAACAGCCGACCGACACCAACAGACCAGCGGCCAGAAAAAGCGTCCACCCCGCGGCTACCGCGGCAGAGCGTGTAACGGTCATTGCACCCCTCCATCCCCCGAACGCTTGCGGGGGTGTCACCCGAGCCCTCTTCCCAGGTTATCCAGTGCAGTCAGGCGAAGCGAGACAATATGGGGGAATCGAGCTCATCGAAGGCTTCTACGGCTGGCCTGGAAACCAGACTCTGTACCCGTCAGAGGTTCAGGCTTCCATGTCCTGAGGCCACCAGTAGCCAGCTCGTGGCAAGCTACCTGGCGAGCTCCCCGAGCTTGCGCAGGCGGAAATTGGGGTTGTTGGCGAAGGCGTACTGCAGCCAGCCGAGGTGGCCGGCACCGTAGATGACCAACACGCGCTCGTCAGGGGAGTCGACGAGCTGCACAATGTTGGTGTAGATGCGCATGTTGCGCCGGAACCAGTCGGCAACCAGATCGGCGCCGGCCCAATCCCACGGCTCGCCGAGCTCCGCCATCCGGAAATAACCGCCCACGCCCGCGGCGGCGTACTCGTCCGAGTTCATGTGGAGCAGGGTCTCCAGGATGGTATGGGAGGCGAGATACGCGCTGAGCGCCTCCGAATCTTTGCCGCCCTCCTCCATCAACGCGTCGATCTCTGCCTCGCGGCCGGTCGCCTTGGCGTACTTGACGAGGCGCGGGAATGGGAACTCGCCGTCGGTATCAACCGGGTACACAGTCTCGTGGCCCAGCATCTTGGCGAGCCGGAAGCCGAGTTGCTCGGTCTCGTTCCTCGTGAGCTCGTGCTCGCCGGACACGTATTCGGCGTAGCGGGCCCCGACCCGGTCGTTGTTAACGTCGGCCTCCACCGCGATCTTCGTCGGACGGAATTGCTGCAGGACGGCAATCACCCGCTCGATCTCGGCCTGGCGCCGGGGCGCGAGCACGTCATCGGCCTCGGTGTTGAAGATGTCGCGGCCCGGGTTGCTCATGTGGTACGTGCCGAGCACGAGGACCTCGGGACCGGCCGACGGCGACGGCGCTGGTGGAGGGCTCTGTTGCCCCAGGACGGGCAAAGTCACTAGTAGGAGCAGGCTCAGTGCAGTCAGGACTCGGCGAGATGTCATCTCTTCAACCCTCGAGGTTGGAGCTTTGGACAAAGGAGATCGATGCAATCGGTGGACAGTATCCTTTGATACGTTCGGGACGGATATGGTTGAAACGGCCCCTGGTTTCTTCGGCGACCAGAGCTGGGGCGCATCTAGCCCCCGCGCGGCCGAAACGTTGGGTCCGGATTGGCAAGCATGCAGCGGGGCGGGCGAAGAAAACGGGCGGGCGGCGCCTCAGGCGCAGCCCGCCCGATGCCGGTTCTTACGGGCGGCTAGTTCTTTCTGATGAACGTCATCGGCATACCGTTCACGGTCGTCGTCATGGTCTGAAAGTCGTCATTGCTTTCAGCGACAACGGGATCGGTCTCGAACGGCTTACCATTCCTCTCGGTCTGGTTCATCGTCACCGTGCTGCCTTCGACCGAGTAGTTCCCTTTCCCCGTGAGCTTCTCACCGGCTTCCTTGCCGTCGATCGCGTAGGTGCCGTCGGCCTGAAGCGTGATCATGAGGACGGGCACTTCCGCTCCGGCCTCCTCCATCTGCTTCACGAACTCGTCGGGGAACTTCAACTCGAAGGTGCCCAGCCAGCCATCATCGTTGGCCATTGCTCCTTGGCAGGCCAGTAGGATGAGGCATCCCATCCCCAGTGCTGTGAGCACTGATAGTCTTTTCATGTAATTCCCTCCCTCGGGACGTGGGCCGATCGAGGATTGGACCGCCCACCTTGATGAGGGCCATTCCGTTGGCGGATGGCCATCTGTGAAGCGCAAATCCTACCCGGGCATATGAATTGCAGCAAACCCTTTCTCAGAAGTGGCCCCGTGAAACACGGCGTGTAATGCTTCCAGCCGTGGAGGACGCGATATGACAAAGATGATGCTCACAAAGGCGGTAGCAGCGATGGTTGCTGTCGTCGTGCCCAGTGTTGTAGCGGTCGGATGGGCAGGCGCGGCGGAGGATGAGCTGGAGCTGCTGGCCTCTAGGACCGAGGCAGAGTTCACGAAGCGAAACGAGGGGACCTTCTACAACACCGAGTTCCGGGTCTACTGCCGCATGGGAACGGGATTCGACGAGGGCGTGTTCAAGAAGATCGACTTCGAACCGGTGAACAACGACTACGAGTACTGCTACAACGTGAGCGACGACCTGAAGAAGGTGGCCCTGGCCGCGACCTCGAACAAGGACGGGTCCGTCCGCTGTGTGATCATCGATGCTTCTTCGGGGGAGCTGGAGCGCGGCGAGATTTCTGACAGGTCTCCTTGCCTTCCCTGACGGCCTCGTCCCGCCCCACCCAGTCTGCCGCCCCGAGGCCTGCCTGATATCATTCCTGGAGTTTGGGCCTAGTCGTTCTGCATCCCGAACCCGCACCACGGAGTCTCCCACTGTTGCCTAGCCAGCATTTCCCATCACCCTTCGTCTGGCTTTTTCTACCGACTGAATAAAGGGAACATTCCATGAGCACGATGTTCGACGACCTGGTAGTAGATGGTAAGGCGATCTCCGATTGGTCCATCAGCGACCATAACCACGCCCTGGACACGCTGGGGGCCCACATCTACTTGCCTCTCGGCGGGGTTCTCGTGCTCGGCGGCGGGTCGAAGACCTACATGCTCCGGGTGCGTAGAGAGACCGACGCGGGCGAGGTGGAGTCGGAAGTAGTCGACGGTCTTGCGTGCTATTCGGCCGTACCGTTCGGCCACAAGGATCCCGTCATCGTCTCCGCGGTGAATGGCTTCATCGAGGAGATGGCGACGATTCCCAGGTCGATCTCCCACAGCTATCTGGGACCGTGGCTGGCCAAGCTGCAGGAATTCACGAAGATGGACATGTTCCTGCCCAAGAACGGTGGCACCGAGGCCAACGAGGCCGCTTTCAAGATCTGCCGAAAGTGGGCGAAGAACTACGGCGGCAGGGATGGAAAGGGGATTCAGGGCACGCCCGTGATTCTCTCGGCCAAGGCGGCCTTCCACGGGAGAGGCCTGGCCTCCACCAGCCTGATGGACGATCCGGCCTCGCGGAAGGACCTGGAGCCGCTGCTGCCCGGCTGCGAGCATTTCCCGTTCGACGATATCCCGGCGCTGGAGCAGAAGTTCGAGGAGCACGGTGGCAACGTCGCGGCGGTGTTCCTGGAGCCGATCCAGTCCGAAGCCGGTGTCAGGGTTCCGGCTGATGATTATCTCCGGAACGTGCAGGCGCTGGTGAAGAAGAACAACGCCCTGCTCGTGCTCGACGAGATCCAGACCGGGTTCGGGCGGACGGGCGCCGATTTCGCGTGGCAACTGTACGGGCTGGAGCCGCCGGACCTGATCACGCTGGGCAAGGCGATGAGCTCGGGCGTGCTGCCGATCAGTTGCCTCTGCGGCCGCAAGGACCTGATGGAGCTATTCGAGCCTCACAGCGAAGGGAGCACCTTCGGAGGGTATCCCCT
>CALAKE010000426.1 GCA_937922775.1 uncultured bacterium
CCCGGGGCGATCAGGTTCGGTTCGGTACCGATGTACCCGCGCTCGTCGGTGACCCCTGGCCATGCGTTGAAATCACTCATCTCGTTGTTCAGCAAGAAGCCCGTACCTTCGGCCATGGCGCGGGACCCATAGCCGGCCTCGATGGTGTAGGTCGTCGACACGACATTCCCCCAGGCATCGACCACCGAGTAGTGCGTCGTCTCCGTGGATTCGGGCGCTTCCAAAATCTCTGCACCGAGCGTCGCGCTGCGTCGAGCGTGCATCGGCTCGATGCCCGCCGCAACCTGTCGCGCGTATTCCTTCGACGTGAGCCGGTCGACCGGCACCACCACGAAGTCGGCATCACCGAGGAAAGTGGCCCGATCCAGATAGCCCTGGCGCATGGCTTCAACGAGGAGGTGGATCGCCGCCGGATCACCAGCTTCGTACTGGCTCATGTCGAACGTCTCGAGGATGTTCAACATTTCCACGAGAATCGTGCCGCCAGATGATGGCGGCGGCATCGAGATGATCTCGTAGTCGCGATAGGTACCACGGACGGGGTCGCGTTCCTTGGCCTCGTAGGCGGCCAGATCCTCCATGGTGATGAGTCCACCATTCTGAGACATCGCCGCGGCCAGGCGCTCTGCGATCGGCCCGGTGTAGAAGGCCGAGGCACCCTCACTCATGATCTGTCGCAAGGACCACGCCAGATCGGGCTGTATGAGGAGATCCCCCGCCGCGTGCGGAGTACCATCGGCTTTCAGAAACGCTCTCTTCGACGCGGGAAAGGGTTCGAATGTCTCTGCGGCGGACGCCAGCGATCCGGCCAGATAGGGCGTCAGAAGAATGCCCTCATCGGCGAGACGCACAGCAGGCTCCACCAGACGCTCCCAAGGCAGGTGCCCGTAGGTCCGGTGTGCCAAGCCGAAGCCGGCCACCGTCCCCGGCACTCCAGGAGCCAACCAGCCACGATAGTTGAGGCCGCGCACCGGTCGGCCATCTTCGCCCAGATACATATCGGCCGTCGCTGCGAGCGGTGCTCGTTCGCGAAAATCGAGCGTCGTATAGCGATCCTCTTCGGCCAGATAGATGGTCATGAAACCGCCACCGCCGATGTTGCCGGCCGCCGGGTGGGTAACCGCCAGGGCGAAGCCAACGGCGATCGCCGCATCGATTGCATTGCCGCCATCCATGAGAACCTCGAGGCCGGCCGCGGTAGCGAACCCGTCGACGCTGGCGACCGCACCTTGGGAACCGATGGCGAGCATGCCGATGCTGCGCGACTGCTGATCGACGGCGCTAGCCGCCGCAGAATCAGCCCCCTCGCCCACCGGGGCTCCACAAGCAGTCGGAATCAAGGCAAGCGCTAGAACGATGACCAGGGCTCTCGTTATGCGACGCATCGGCTTTCTCCGGTGTAGGAACGCCATGTCTTTCCAAAGAGCCTAGCAAACATGCCGTGAACCTCAACTGGGCTCGGAGGCAGTCTGCCCAGAATGAGACGAGAGAAGGAGCCGAAAGGCGACTCTCACGAGGCGCGAGAGGTGGCCACTCCGAGACATGCCCGTCGGCAGGAACGAGAAGATTGCACATTGCTGAACACGCTTGGTCAGGCGCGTTGCAGCAGCGCTTGACCTCGCCCCTAGGCGAAACTAGTCTCGGTGGTCGCGCCCTTAGAGGAAGAGAAGAACGAGATCACGATTGGTGGGACGCAGTAGCTGGGTCCTTCCCCGTTCACATCCACGACCCATGGGAGGCCGCTGCGGAATGTACGACCCGAACGCGGACTATGCCGAAAGGCTGCTCTGGGCAGCCGTCATCAAGCGCGCCATCGACGACTATCGCACCGTCATGCGCTATCAGGGACAATCATCTCTCTCGAAGGCCGAAGAGCAGCGACTCGCCAAGATCTACAACCATGGCAGTGACCCGGAGAGGTGGATCTTCGGAATCGATTCCGGATTCGAGGACGTCTGTCGTTACGTCGGCGTGAATCCCGACCATGCCCGCGCGAGTCTGAAACACTGCTAGCCGAGGCGCTCTCTCCCGAATCTCAGCTCACCGTCGGGCATCCCGGCAACTTGCAGCAACACGCGGTGGGCCTCGCCGATCTCCGAGAACAGCAGATGTCGCAGCGCCAGGTGACGCCGTGTGGCCTCGGGATCGTCGGGGTCGATCATGCTGCCCTCCGTAGCGCCAAAGCCGAGCAGGAAGATCTGCAGGCTCTCCAGGCCCAGCGGAAGGAGACCACACTCGAGACCACGCCTGCGCAGATTGCCGAAATCAACGTGGGCACTAATGTCCTGCTCGCCAACGTGCCGAAAGGGGTCCGAGGACAATTGGTATCGCCGCTGGCAAACGAGTGATCCACACTGCCGGTCGGGCCCGTAGAGAACCTCTGTTTTGGCCCCGTAATCGACGGTGAGGACAAAGCCAGCGGATAGCTTGTCGGCAGCCGCTTCGATCCAGTCACCGGCGGCGAGCGAGATCTCGGCAACTTGTCCGTCGCGCAGATCGATTCTGTTGCTTTCGAGGTATTCCGCGAGCCGGGGGGTAGACAGAGCCGCAGTCATCTCGGCAAAGCCTCCATCCTCTTCAGCCACGAGA
>CALAKE010000427.1 GCA_937922775.1 uncultured bacterium
TGCTTCATCGACTACGAGCGCGAGATGGCAATCGTCGCCGAGGTCGAGGGCAAGAATGGCAGGGAGCTGATCGGCGTGACCGGCCTGGCCGCCGACCCCGACCGCGAGACGGCAGAGTTCGCCATCCTGGTGCCCGATCCATCGCAGGGAGAAGGCGTCGGCAAACTGCTGACCGACTACACCTTCGAGGTGGCGGAGGAGTGGGGCATCAAGAGAATCACGGCTACGATGATGTCGAACAACAAGCGCATCATCCACATGATGCGCTCGCGCGGCTTCGAACTAACGCACGACATCGAGGAGCGAGCCGTCTACGCCGAGAAGGTCATCTCGTAGACGGTGCCGAGCAGCTAGTCGCTCCGCAGCGCCACCATCGGGTCGATGCGTGTCGCGCGGCGTGCGGGAATCAAGGTGGAGAGCACCGCCACGGCGACAACCAGTACGCCTACCGCGGCGAAGGTGGCAGGGTCCGTCGTGCTGACTTCGTACAGGTAGCTCTCGAGCACGCTGGTGGCAACCAGCGCCACGCCGGTTCCAATGACTACCCCCACGATCGCCAACCTGAGCCCGTGACCGACAACCTGGCGAAGCACCGTCGCAGGATCGGCACCGAGCGCCATCCGCACGCCGATCTCGCGGGTGCCCTGCGCCACCGAGTAGGCGATGACGGCGTAGATGCCGATCATCGAGAGCATCACGGCAATGCCCGCGAGCGTGCTCAGCAACAGAGTGCGGAAGCGCGGCTCAGCGGCCGAGCGTGAAACCAACTGCTCCATGGTGGCGAGCCGCCGCAGGGTGACACGGTTGTCGATCTCCCAGATGGTGCTGCGTACCAGCGGCGCGAGCTGTAGCGGATCGGTCGAAGTTCGAATGACGACCGAGAGGGAGCGCCTCGTCAGCTGCCCCAGGGGGCGGTAGCGCTTGGCCTCGATCTCCTCGCCGAGCTGGCGGTGTTTGAGATTGCCGACGATCCCGATGATCGTCACGAAGTCTTCAGGCTCGGGATCCCCGCCCTCGTCCCCATGGGGGCGTTGCCAGATTTGTTTGCCGATCGGATCTTGGCCGGGCCAGAAGCGTTCGGCCATGGCCTCATTGATGATGACGACGCCGGGGGCATCGGCGTTGTCCTGCGCGGTGAACGTGCGGCCGCGCACCAGGGGTATCCCCATGGTGCGGAAGTAGCCCGGCTCGACGATCGTGAGCAGGGACCTGCCCTCGATCCCCTCGGGAAACTCGGCGCCGACCAACTCGAAGGTGTTCACGCTGGTGCTTCCGCTGAACGGCACCGTCGATGCCAGCGTCGCGGCGGTCACCCCGGGCAACGCGGAGACTCGGGCAATGAGCTCGCGCTGAAAGCTGACGGTCTCATGGTCTTCGGCCAACACGCCTTGCACCGGAATGACTCTGACGGTCAGGAGGTTTTCCGTATCGAAGCCGCGCTCCTCGCTTTGCAGCCGCAGGTAGCTGTTCACCAGCAGGGCCGCGCCCACCAGCAACACCACAGCAACCGCGACCTCGGACACGACCAGCATTGAGCGAGCGCGGCTGCGGCGCGTGCCTCCGGCGGAGCCGAGTGACGACTCCTGCAGCACCGCTGCGAGCGAGAAGCGCGAGGCCTGATAGACCGGTGCCAGTCCGAACAACAGCCCGACCAAAACCGAGACCAGCAGGGTGAACCCGAGCACGCTCGGGTCGATGCCGATCTCATCGATGCGGGGCATCCCTTCGGGAATCAGCGACCGCAGCGGACCAAGGCTCCAGAACGCCACAACGAGACCCACGACCCCGCCAGCTACCGCCAGCAACACGCTTTCGACCAGGAACTGCCGTGTGAGCCGGCCGCGGCCGGCGCCGAGGGCCGCACGCACCGCCACTTCCCTGCGACGTCCGGTGGCGCGGACCAGAAGGAGGTTGGCGATGTTGGCACAGGCCACCAGTAACACGAGTCCGACGGCCGCCAGCAGCATGATCAACGTCGGCCGGGTATCGCCAACCACATCGTCGATCTGTGATACGAGGCGGATGCCAAAGGGGTCCTCGTCGGGATCCGATTCGGGGTCGATCGCGTTGACCCCCGTTTGTTTGACCTCCATGCCGGCGAGGGCCCCCTGCTCGGATATCCCCGGGGCGAGACGACCAATCGTCGACAGCCACTGGCTACCCCACTCCTCATCCCTGTCTTGATCGGTCAAGAGGGTGTACAGCTCATTGGTCGGCTCGGGAAAGTAAAACTCCTGCGGGAGCACGCCGATGATCGTGTGTGGATCACCGTCGAGGACTACTGTTTCCCCAATAACCTCGGGATCGCCACCATAGCGGTTCTGCCAGCAGCCGTAGCTCAGCACCACCACACGCGCGGCGCCGATCTCGTCTTCCTCTGGCTGGAACCCTCGCCCCAGGATCGGCTGCACCCCCAGAGCCCCGAAGAGGTCACCGGTGAACTCGATTGTCTCGATCGGCTCCGAGCTGTCGGGGCTGGTGAGCGCATAACTGCGGTCGGTGTACGAGGACAGGTGGGAAAATACCGGGTTGTCAGCAATCCAGGCACGCGCGCGTGGATAGGAGGTCGGCATGTGAAGCGCGAACGCGCGCAGGATCGCCACCTCCGAATCGAGCCACCCGTCGTTGGTCTGGTAGACCTGATAGACGCGATCGGGCTCCGGGTACGGCAGTGGCCGCAAAAGCACACCGTTGACGACGCTGAAGATCGCTGTGTTGGCGCCGATGCCGATAGCCAGGGTCAGGATGGCAACCGCGAGGAACCCGGGACTGGCGGTAAGTGTGCGAATCGCGTAGCGAATGTCCTTGAGTAATGTTCCCATGGGTTCGCCTCGTTGGACGCGGGAGCGAGTTATCGGAAGGCACTCAGGGTTGCCGGTCTCTCATGTGGACGCATCGGTCCTTCATATAGTTGACGTCCGAGAATCCGGAATGGTTCACAGGGAAAGTTGCGACACCCCCGCGCCCTCCGGCGTAGCTGTCCATTGGAGGCCGGAAGAGCGGAACCTCGGTCTTCCTCCCTTGCTCTGTCTTTCGCTCTGCCCCGGTCCTATCCTCTACCGGAGCAGGACACGATCTACCGCGTCATGCATCGACAAGTCCGAAAGGATGATCTCATCGCCCTCCGCCAGGCCGGAGACAACCTCGATCACATTGACCGACGCGTCACCGAATTGCACCTGGACCCGGACGGCCGCTTCCCCGTCATCGACGAGCTTGAATAGACCAAGCTGAGCGTTTGCCCTGCTGTAGGCCGGCTGAGCTAGCCACCCCGCTTGAGGGCCTTGCGCAGCTTCTGGGCGAGCTCCTTGTGGTCGACATCGAGGTCGCCGCTGTCGATCACCCGCATGAGCGCCCACATGGCCTGCTTGCGAACGTCCTCGTTCTCGTCATCGAGAGCAACCATCAGCGCGTCGGCCGCACGCGGATCTTCAATCATGCCAAGCGCCCAGGCGACCTGCTCACGCACATCGGGCACGCTGTCACTCAGAGCGCCGATCAACGCATCTGTGGCCTGCTTGCTTTCGATCATGCCGAGCGCCCAGGCGGCCTGTTCGCGTACGTCGGGATCATCGTCGTCGAGCGCCCCACTCAGCCCCGGCACGGCCGTCGACGCTTCGATCATCCCCAAAGCCCACGCGGCCTGCTCGCGAACCTCAGGCTGGCTGTCGCGCAGGGCGTTGGTGAGCCCGTCAACGGCGCTGGCGTCTTCAATCATTCCGAGGGCCCAAGCAGCCTGCTCCCGCACATCGGGCTCCGAGTCGTCGAGGGCTTGCACGAGGGCATCGACGGCACTGCCGCTTTCGATCATGCCGAGAGCCCATACCACCTGCTCGCGGACTTCGGGATCGGAATCTTGCACGGCGCTGCTGAGCGCCGGCACACCTGCGGCATCTTCAATCATCCCTAGGGCCCAGGCCACCTGCTCACGAACCGCAGGCTCGGAATCAGACAGCATAGAAACTCACTTTGGTATCCGCGAAGTTGAGAAGACCATCAATGAGTTTGGAGCCCTGCAGCTGTCGGTCAACGGGAAGCCAGTGCTCATTCGTGGCGCGGCCTGGACACCTGAGATTATGCTCTCGCACTCCAATGCACAGGACGAGATTGACGTCCAGTATCTGAAGAACATGAACCTCAATGCAATACGGCTGGAGGGATTCCTCGGCACCGACAACCTCTGGGATGCCTGTGACCGCGAGGGGATACTGATGCTGCCCGGTTGGAGTTGCGGATGTCATTGGTACGGGTTCAAGGAATGGAAGGTGGGCGATCTTGAGGTGGCAAGCGAATCTCTGCGTTCGCAGATCTATCGTCTCCGCAGCCATCCAAGTTTGTCTC
>CALAKE010000428.1 GCA_937922775.1 uncultured bacterium
GAAAGGTCGCGATCGACGACACGGCTCGCGGCAACCGGGACCTCGAGCCGGTTCTTGATGCGTCGGGTGAGGTCATCGAGCGAAGCGAAGACGCTATCCTCGCCGATGCCCTCGACGGTCTCGGCGGCGAGCGTCTCACCGGTGGCCGGTTCTTGTAGCCGTGCACTGAGGCGGAAGGTCTCGCCGGCGCGAATAAAGCTGGCGACCACGACATGGTCCACGTCGGCGCGCTCGGCGACCTCCCGTACCAGGCTTGCCGTGGTGACTCGGGCATCCAGATTCCCGGTTTCCTCGAGGATTTCGTAGAGAGCGTCCGTCGTGATGACGCGCAAGTCCGGTGACTGCGACAGATCCGTAACCAGCAGCTCGGTCAACCCCGTACGCAGCCAGTCGAGCGATTCGTCACCGCTGAGATTGTCGAAATGGAGGATGGCCACCGACGGACGGGCGTCGGCGATCGTCTCGACTCTGCCGTCTGCGTCACGGCCCGAGCCGGAACGGTCCACTGATAGGTCGCCATCGCGGCCAAGGATCGTCCACCATCCCAGAACGCTAACCGCAACCACAGCGACCGCAGAGATCCCGCCGACGACCCTCTTGTTCTGGAGCCATCCGCCCGGTGATGCCGCCCCGGCCGCTGGAGCCATGTCGGACACGTCGCTCGTGCCCTGCATGACGTCGCTCTTGCCTCGCATGGCGTCGATCGATTTCTGGGTGGTAACGACTTCGCCGGAGTCCATTTCCTCCTTGAGGCCGGCAAGGTCGTTGCGAACATCCTGGGAAGACTGGAAGCGCCGGTCAGGATCTTTCTCGAGGCAGCGGTTGATGATGCGACCCAGGTGATTCGGCAGGTCGCGCTTGATCTCGGTAACTGGCGCCGGAGTTTCCTTGATGATCGAGGACAGGATCGACATCTTGGTATCGCCGGTGAAGGGCAGATCTCCCGTCGACAGCTCGTAGAGAATGATGCCGAGCGAGAAGATGTCGGAGCGGTTGTCGACAGGCTTGCCCTCGGCCTGCTCTGGCGACATGTAGGCGACGGTGCCGAGTACTTTGCCTTCCTCGGTGATCGGAGCGGCGGCCACAGTGGCGGCCGTTGCCGCGGCTGGATCGGTGGCGGGGAACGCCGGCGCGTCCGCCGCCAGCTTGGCGAGGCCGAAATCGAGCACCTTCAGCCGCCCATCCGGAGTTAGCATAATGTTGCCGGGCTTCAAATCCCGGTGTGTGATGCCCCTCTGGTGGGCGGCGCCCACGGCGTCGGCGAGCGGAACGGCGATGGCGAAGAGACGGTCGATGGTGAGACCACTGGGGACAATTTCCTCATCGAGCGTCCGCCCCTCCACCAACTCCATGGTGATGAAGTGCAAGGTATCGCCGTCAAGTCCTTGTGCTTCTTCCACCGAGTGGATCGTGACGATATTCGGGTGGTTGAGGGACGCGATCGCCTTGGCCTCGCGCTCGAAGCGTTCTAGGCGCTCAGGGTCGCCCGCCATGTCCGCAGGAAGCACCTTGAGGGCGACGCGCCGTTCAAGGCGCGTGTCCTCGGCCAGGTACACCTCGCCCATGCCGCCTGCGCCCAAGGGCTCTAGAATCTTGTAGTGATTGAGTGTGCGGCCGACCACTGAGTCAATCTTTCGTATGAAAAGACCTGAGCTCGATGACCAGCCAAAGCTACTTCAAGAGCACCCAAAGTGGCAACGGGAAGGAATGTGTGCTGGTGGTTGTCCCCAGCGCGGGGTCAGCGCCTAGGGTGGTTCACAGACTTGGTTATCACGATCAGTGGGCTTAGCATGGGCCTTTGGCCGCTCTCGATGTCGATCTTGGATCACCCACTGGGAGAATTCTCATGAGAAAGCTCGTCCTGTTCCTCCTCGTCACTTGCATCGCGTGCGCTCCCCAGGCGGCGCTCGACCCCGAAGTTGCGGCATGGGAAGCGCGGGCCGAGGGCATCACGATCATTCGCGATGATTGGGGTGTGCCGCATATCTACGGCGAGACGGACGCCGATGCAGTGTTCGGCATGATCTATGCCCAGGCCGAGGACGACTTCAACCGCATCGAGGTGAACTTCCTCAACTCACAGGGTCGCTTGGCCGAGGCTGAGGGGGAGGCGGAAATCTGGCGCGACCTGCGGATGAAGCTCTTCATCGATCCTGCCGACATGCAAGCGCAGTACGTCGCTAGCCCGCAGTGGCTCAAGGACCTGATGGATGCGTGGGCGGACGGCCTGAACTACTACCTCCACATGCATCCCGAGGTGACGCCCAGAGTTCTCACCCGTTTCGAGCCGTGGATGGCCCTCACCTTCAGCGAGGGGAGCATCGGCGGCGACATCGAGCGGGTGAATCTGCGCGAGCTCGAGGTTTTCTATGGGGAGGAGGATGCTGAGTTGAGGGTTGCCGAAACTTTTGGGTCGGAGCCGGCCCTGGTCGCAGCGTCTAGCCTCAACGAGCCCGACCCGTATGAGGAGCCGACCGGGTCGAACGGCATCGCCATTGCCCCGGCGAACACCGAAAACGGCCACGCGCTGCTCCTCATCAACCCCCACACGTCCTTTTTCTTCCGTGAAGAGCTGCACATGGTCAGCGAGGAGGGGTTGAACGCCTACGGCGCGGTGACCTGGGGTCAGTTCTTCGTCTACCAGGGCTTCAACGAGAACGCCGGCTGGATGCACACGTCGAGCGGCGTCGACAACATCGACGAGTTTCTCGAGACGATTGTCGAGCGAGACGGTGCGTTCTACTACCTGTATGGCGACGAAGAGCGACCCGTGACGACCCGGCAGGTAACGGTGCCGTACAAAACCGACACTGGCATGGCCGAGCGCGAATTCACCGTGTACCGGACTCATCACGGCCCGGTCGTCCGCTCCGTGGATGACAAGTGGGTGAGCGTTGCGCTGATGGAAGAGCCGATGAACGCTCTCATCCAATCCTATTCGCGCACGAAGGCGCAGAACTACGACGAGTACGTCCAGACGATGCGGGCGCACACCAACTCGTCAAACGCCACGCTCTTCGCCGACTCCGAGGGCAACATCGCGTACTTTCACTCGAACTTCATTCCCGTGCGTGACACGAGCTTCGACTATCTGCGACCTGTCGACGGCAGCGACCCGGCGACCGATTGGCAGGGAGTGCACACCTTCGAGGAGACTCCGAACGCTGTGAACCCGAGTGTCGGCTGGGTCATGAATACCAACAACTGGCCGTTCTCTGCCGCCGGGCCCGACAGCCCGAACCGTGATGACTTCCCCGTCTATGTGGAGCGCGGCGGCGAGAACGCCCGCGGTCTCCATGCCATCCGGGTGCTCGAGGGCAGGACCGACTTCACCGTCGACTCGCTCGTCGATGCCGCGTACGACAGTTACCTCACCGGCTTTGAGGATCTGATTCCGGCGCTGCTGCAGGCGCACGACCAGGCCCCGGCCTCGAACCCGCTCAAGGAGCAGCTTGCCGAGCAGATCGACATCCTGCGCGAGTGGGATTTGAGGTTCTCCGTCGAGTCCATTCCGACGTCGCTGGCGATCTTCTGGGGGCAGGAGATGCGAGGGCAGGGGGCCATGCTTCGGGCTACACCCGAGGAGCTCTTCGAGGGCCTCGCCGCGGCTTCGGCGAAGCTCGAGGCCGACTTCGGCACCTGGCGGACTCCCTGGGGCGATATCAACCGCTTCCAGCGTCTTACCGGCGACATTGTCCAGCAGTTCGACGATGATGCGCCCAGCACCCCCGTCGCGTTTGCTTCCGGCCGGTGGGGATCGCTTGCCTCGTTCGGCGCGCGCGCCTATCCGCAGACAAAGAAGTGGTACGGCACCAGCGGCAACAGCTTCGTCGCCGTGGTCGAATTCGGCGACCAGGTTCGCGCCCGCGCGGTGACTGCCGGCGGCCTCAACAGCGATCCTTCGTCCCCCCACTTCAACGACCAGGCGGAGCGCTACGCGACGGGTGACCTCAGGGACGTTTACTTCTACCGCAGCGACCTCGAGGGGCACATTGAGTGGGAGTACCGGCCGGGGCGTTGATCGCGACGAGTCTCATCACGCTGCTGCAGCGTTTGACGCGTTTCAAGACGTTGGGTGCGCTGGAATCATTGTAGCCGAGCGGTTGCCCGGGACGCTCATGTGGGGTCGCTGACCTTCAGCCTGAAACCATGAATCCCAGAGCGTCAAAGTGCCGGTTAGCGGGACCAACTGAGCACTCAACGGATTTCCAGCATGAAAAGATCTCTCCGGATCACAGTGATGTCAGCCTTGCTTCTCGCC
Organism: uncultured bacterium; assembly: GCA_937922775.1. Taxonomy (GTDB): domain Bacteria; phylum Acidobacteriota; class UBA890; order UBA890; family UBA890; genus CALAKE01. Next base: position 4,262 of record CALAKE010000428.1, read on the forward strand.
GTCGTGGCGCCCTCGATCCCGGCACTCGATGCAGCCAGCGATGAGGAAGAGGGCAGAATGCTCGCGTTCTCGATCGACCTGGCCCTGTTTGATGGCGTCGG
>CALAKE010000429.1 GCA_937922775.1 uncultured bacterium
GAAATCCGATACGTCGCCCATTCATACGGTCGGATCGTCCTGTACTCAGTAGGGGGCTCAGCCGACTCAGAAATCGAATGAATAGGTCGCTTTGGCCAGGAGCTGGTGGTCGCTCAATCCGTCGTATGAGCCGTGGTAGTACGTCGCCTGTTTGTAGACGAAGAATATGTTGTCGAACCCGTCGTTGAGCACGTATTGCAGGCGAGCGAAAACGGACATGCGTCCGGACACGCTGTTGTACTGGATGAGTGCGTTCGTGAGCCACTGCTCGTTGAAATTGTAAACGATGCGCAACGTGCCCGTATGTGTAACGAACGAGCCTCCCGGCAGATCGACGGTGTTGTAGTTGTAGCCCGGCGATAGACTGAAATTCTCGTTGAAGCGAATCGTCCCACGCGGGCTCAGAGAGTAGCGGGTGCCATCGAAGTACCCGCCGCCGCTCAACGTCATGCTGGCGCTCAAGGGACGAGCTGAATAGGAGCGGAAATTCAGCCACCAATCGGCGAATTCATACTCGCCCTCGGGAATGACGATGTCCTCGTACACCTCGAAGTCATACTCCAAGCGGTCGAACTTCCAGCCGTAGTTGAACATGATGTTGTCGCCTGACTGGAAGCTGACGTTGGCGTTCAAGCTCTGCTCGCGGGTCATCAACTCGCCGGCCATGTCGGTGAGATTGTTGAGACTACCCGTGAAGCGGAACTGACGAATCGGGCCGGAGGTAGGTCGTGGATTCCAGCCTGCCTTGTAGTCCTGCTGCTTGATATCGGTGCGCCGGATGAATCCGAGGTCACTCCGAAAATCAGGCTCGATGACGTGGTAGCTGCCCGACAGGAGCCACTGATCGCTGTTCCAGCTCGCCGACGCATAGGCCGTGTACGGACTGTCCTCGACCCCGGAATCATCGGCAACGGCCACGAGGCCACCCAAGCTCAGGTAGTCGAGAAAGCGAAACGAGGCATCGAGACCCCCGACACGGTTATGGTCTCCACCTCCTTGAACATTGGTGAAAATGCCGCCGATCGAGGAGCGCTCCAGCACATCCTGCCGCATGCGCAGGGCCGTGTAGTTTTCGGCGGGGGCGAACTCCGAGTCGTTGGTCTGCACGTTGAGGAAACCGACCGTGGAGCCGCCGATCTTGCCCGTCATCTTGGCCCCATAGATGATCGGCACCGCTTCGCCGTCTACCAGGCCGATGTTGCGCGAGTGGTACAGGCTGAAGCCGCCACCACCGCCACCACCGCCACCACCCCAGCGCCCCCCTCCGGTGCCGAAGGCGAAGTTGTTGGCGCCCTCGAGGAAGAACTCGCGCTTTTCCGGGTAGAAGAGCGAGAAGCGGGTGAGATTGACGCGCTCAGTGTCGTCCTCTACTTGGGCAAAGTCGGTATTGACCGTGAAGTCGGCAGTCAGGTTCGAAGTGATCTGAACCTTGAAGTCCTCGATGCCGATGTCTCCCGTGGCATCGGTATAGGGCTCATCGGCGGCCTCCGCCCTCATCCCCCCGCCTGATATGTATGGCTGCAAACGGAAGCGCCCCGTCAGACTCAGGTTCTCCAGCCCCGTGAGCACACCCGCCTGCGACACGGAGTTGAACTGGAATCCACGCCGGTAGTTGCTCCAGTTGACTTCTTCGTTATTCCGTCGGATTTCGCGCTTGAAATCGATGCCCCAACTATGCGTTCCGGATTGGTAACGGAGCGCCCTCAGGGGAATGGCGAACTCGGCCTGCCAGCCGATGTCACTGACCGTCGCTTCCGCCTCCCACTTCTCGTTCCAATCAGAGTTGACCTCGCGCTCGTTGCGCAGCAGGGCGTCATACTTGGTACCCAGAGGATTGACACGGAAGAGGAAACCGTTGCGCAGGTCGTGGAAGGTATCGAGGATCACCGCGATGGTGTCGTCCGTGCGTAATCGGCTGTCGCGGCGGAGGTCGCTGGCGATGATCTTGTCCGGCTCGTCGTCGTACATGATGAAGCCGAAGTAGATGGCTTCGTTGTCGTAGAGGACGCGCACCTCGGTGCGCTGCGAGCCCGGCTGGGAGTTGTCGGGTTCTCGCTGCATAAAATCGCTGACGACCTCGGCCTGTGCCCAGACGTCGTCATCCACGACACCGTCGATGACCGGGGGGGTCGCCGTCGGTGTGGCGGTCATTCGCTTGGTGCCTGCGATCTGGCTAGCCGAATCATCGCCGGACGTCGTTGCACCTGTCTCCCCTCCTCGCGTCTGCTCAGCCCTTTCCTGTTGGCGCTCTTGCGACACTTGCGCCTGCACAGATTGCTCTTCAGCCGCAGCGGCAACGTCGGGCCCGAGAGGGACCGCGACGGCAAGGGGCGCGCAGAGGAGGACCAACGTGGCGCAAGAGGCCGATGTCAGAACTCGCCAGGGGTCAAGGAACGCGGCAGCCGAGACATCTCGCAGGTCGATCAACGTGCCGAGATCATGCATTCGGAAGCGGATGGTGCAGCCCTCAGTTCGGGGAGCGTCAGAGGCGCGGGAGCGGGGTTCTCGGCACGACCATGCTGCGGGTCCGGAGGTCCCCCCACAAGCAGGCCCAGCGTAACATCGCAAGTATCTGAAAGTAAGCCGAATTTGTCCTAGAATACTTGAGCTTGAGGGTCCCTGAGCCCTATGCTTGGGCCGGTGGCTTATTCTGCTCGATGTGATTCAGAATCGATCTCACAGCTCAGTGATCACGTCGGTGGCCTGTAACGCGATACGAAAAGGAGGAGTAGCCTTGCGACACACTTCGAACATGACGCTGGCAACCATCGTGGGGGCATTCGCCATCGTCTTGATGGCTGGGGCCTTTCTCCCGGGTGTCCAGGCACAAGAGCCCCATGACGATCCGACTGCCAGCGGCACGGTCGGCCTCTTCATGGTTCCGCGTGCCTCCACCATGCAACCGGATACGTTCTCCGTTGCCCTTTGGTTCAGTGCCATCGCTCGCCAGGAGGCCATCGCCTCGGTCGAGACGTGGGCGCTTTCGGGTGCCTACGGCATCAACGAGCGTCTCGAGTTTTTCGGCAGCTTCGAAGCAGCACGCACGGGAGTTTGGCGTGACTACTTGGAGGACGATTCCCCGCTCATTAACGAGCACCCCTTTGCGACTGAACGCTGGCAGACAGGTATGGGCGATCTTCGCGTCGGCGTGAAGTACCGCGTCACCGGCGACCCGATGAGCTACGACGGCATCTCGGTGCTCGGAGCGCTCAAGATCCCCACGTCGGGAGACTACATCGGTACGCACGGACTGGACGGCATCGGCCGCGTGATCGGCAGCTACGAGGCCAACGAGATGTTCGGCATCAGCGGCTACATCGGCGGCACGTGGCGCTCCAAGCCGGATAGCAGGGATACCGTGAACCCGCTGCCGGACAACGCGATCGAGGATGGCAAGGTGCAGGTGTCTAGCTCCTTCGATTATGGCGCGGGCGTCGAGTTCCCCACCCGTTTCTGGATCAAGGGAATCGTGGAACTGATTGGTGTCAAAGGCGCCATTGTCGGCGGCGACGATTGGGCCATCCTCCAGGCTGGTTTGCGCGCAACGCACGAGATGGGATTCGCGTTCGATGCTGCGTACACCTACAACATGGCGATGGACGACCAGGGCCTGGTTGACGTCAGCAAGGGTGGCGCGTTCGCGAAGCTCTCCTACAGCACGAGCAGGCCTGAGCCCCTGGTCTTCCAGGGCGCGGCTCCGATGGCGGTTGCCCCGGTGAACCGGCCACCGACTCTGACCATTCGCGCCGAGCGCACGAGCGTCCAGGTAGGTGAGAGCGTTCGCCTCTTCGCCACAGTTGAAGATCCCGATGGCGACGACGTAACCGTGACCTGGTCGGCAGCGGCTGGCTCGGTCAGCCCGCGCGAAGGTGAAGAAGTCACCTGGAGCAGCCGCGGCGTGCGGCCGGGTTCCGGCAATATATCCGCGATAGCCGACGACGGTTACGGCGGTACGGACGAGGCCTCCGTGCGGATCACCGTGGTGGCACCGCCGCCACCGCCGGAGCCGACGGTTGTCACCTTCATGTGTTCCGAGTTCCCCTCGGGGAATACGCGCATCGACAACCGCTGCAAGGCCATCCTCGACGATGTTGCATTGCGGCTGCGTCAGAACCCCCAGTCCACGGCCGAGATCGTCGGCTACGGCGATTCCACGGGCTCCGACGAGATCAACATCGAGAAGTCACTCGAGCGTGCTGACAACGCCATGGCCTACTTCATGGAGACACATGGCGTCGACGCCTCGCGGATGACGACGCGCGGCGCAGGAGCTGCCAATCCTGTAGCGGACAACAGCACCTCCGAGGGCAGGGCTCAGAACCGGCGTATCGAAATCACCGTCACGATCCCGCCGCAGTAGTCCGGCCACGAACAACAAATGTCGCGGTCACCACGAGCAATCTTGGTGGTGGCGGTCGCGGCGCTGATTGCCGGCGTCGCGACCGTTTCACCATCTGGGGCATTCCCACCGGCTCCCGATTCAGGACCTGTCTGGGCGGACTTGCCGTCCGGTTCATTGTCCCTGCGCTCATCTGCAGGAATCGCTTCGGCCCGGCCTGGAAGCCACCAGGACGGCTACCAGATCGACGAGGTGCTCGAAGCAATCCGGGCCAAGCTCAGGGCGAACATCGGGCAGAGCATGGGACCGCCCGGCGGTGAGGTCCGTGCGCTCGTTCTAGCGCCATCCGATCCGAGTCGCCTCTATCTAGGCACTGCGGACGGCCACTTCTATGCCTCGCATGACGGCGCCGCAAGCTGGCAGCGCTCACTGAATCGCATCTCGCACGACGCCGTTATCGACAACATCGTGGTGCATCCCGACAACGCTGATCTCGCCTACGCGGCGTACTGGCGCTCCAACGGATCCGGCGGATTGCTCGAAACGCAAGACGGGGGGACATCGTGGGATGAGCTGACGGTGCCCGGCCGTCCATCCATCCGATCGTTGGCCCTGGCGCCGACGAATCCCGAGGTTATCTATATCGGCGGGCTCGGTGGGGTATGGCGCAGTAGCGATGCTGGCGGGACTTGGGAATCGGTGGGCGGCGATTCCGCTGCCTTCCGCTTCGTCGAGTCCCTTGCCGTCGACCCTCGAGATCCGCAGCGCGTCTATGCGGGAACGTGGCGGCAAGCCTACCGAACCCTCGACGGCGGTGAAAGCTGGCGACGCATCAACAGTGGCATGGCCATCGATCGCGACGTCTTCTCTGTAACCATCGACCCGCGGGATCCCGACTTGTTGATGGCCGGCACGTGCAACTTCATCTACGTGTCGGAAAGTGGTGGTAATCAGTGGGCCGAACGTCGCCGCGGCCTCGCTCTTGACCACAACCGAGTCCATATCGTGGCCTACGATCCCGTAGACCCGCAGGTCTTGTACGCCGGCACTCGAGGCGCTCTGTACCGCTCCGGTGACGGCGGCGAAACCTATCAGATCGCGCTTGCCCAGGTCTCCGTCAGCGCCATTTCCGTTGCCCCGTCGGGAACGCCTATTTTCGTGGGCACTGAAGAGAAGGGCGTCATGGTGAGCACCGACGGCACGACCTTCAAGGAGAGTAACAGCGGACTCGACGCCAGCCGCGTCGTCGCGTTTGACGCTCTTCCCGGCGCCCCGCGAGTTCTCTTCGCGGCCCGCTCAGAGGGGCCAACGCAGGATTCCGTGTTCTTCTCCACCGACGTCGGCACCACATGGTCCGAACTCGGCTTTGGGCCCGTGCTCGGGCGCGTCCATCGTATCCGTGCCCAGGCTCGACCCGTCAACCGAGTGATCGTCGTTTCAGACAACGGCTGGTGGAGTGTTCGCCCGGGAGGTCACTGGCTGCCAATCGACCCGCCACCCGGCACGATGAGTGGATTGGAGATCGCGCATGATGTCGAAGGGCTGGTCGTAGCAGCTACCGACCAAGGCCTCTACGTAGCGCAGCCCGAGCAACTGGGCGTGGAGAACAATTCGGCTAGGCCGTTCGACGGCGACGCTGGTTCTATTTGGCGACCCGTCTGGCAGGGGGGCGCACTCGCGGCGCTCACCATCGAGGGCAATCGTTACCTGGCCACGGGGTCGACGCACGTGATTGCGGGCGACCTGGCGCAGACGGATTCGGGCACGGCCGCAGCTTCCGATGGCAACGACGCTGCAAGTTCCGGCGGGGGCGCCGACGGGCGCCGCGGTGGGCTCGCCACGTATCCCCGCAACGGGCTTCCTGAGCAGGTAGTCGAGATTGCCCTGGATCGGCAAGATCCGAACATCGCGTATGCGGTTGCCGATCATAGCGCCTACCGAACATTCGACGGCGGCGAGAGATGGGAGGTGTTGCCCCTGCCCTGGACCGCGGCGGACCTGCGGGCCGTCGCCATCGACCCGGTTCACCCAGATCAGGTTCTGGTGCTGGACTACCGCGGTGCGCTCTACCGGGGGCATGGCCGCGGAGAGCACTGGTTGATCATGGACGAGGACGAGGGTCTTCATCGTGCGTGGAAGCTGCGCGTCAGCGCCCAAGCTCCGGCCTTGGCACTCGTGGCGACACAGGGCCACGGCCTGCGCGTGGTCGCGCTTGATCCCAGTGAGGGCTCACAATAGGAGAAGGTTGGTACTCGAGACAAAAAATCGGTACTTTTGAGAGGATCGAGAGGAAAAATCCGGCCGCGGCAGATACCTGCACCGGGTAAAAGAGGTACATTAGGGGAAAAGCCCATCGTTTGAGGAGGAAACCATGAAGGCACGTTCGATTACCGCAGCAGCAATCGTCTTGGCAATGTGTGCTCTAGTGGCCGCCCCGGTCTTGGCCCAGACAGTGGTCAGTGTCCAGAACCCGACATTCGCGTGGACGGGCAAGACAGGACAGACGGCCAACTATCACTGGACGGCCAGCGTCGATAACCCCAGCAAGAAAGAGCTGAACGTTCGGGTCACCATCGAGCTTCTCGACGGTGCCGGTAACGTAGTGGGTAGCGACACATCGGAAGCGTGGGTCGGCAAGATGGCGCGCGCGGACATTGACCAGACCGCGAGCGTAGCCTTTGCGGAAGCTGAGAAGGCCAGCCAGTACCGCGTTGTCCTGACCGAGATCGAGAAGTAGCTGGGCGGATCGACACCGCTAGGCTCCCCTAGTCGCTCCGGGTTCGTTCCTGGTGAAGGAACAGCCCGCTGCGAGGACACGGGGCTCCTACTTCAACACTAGACAACATCTGGGCGCCGGCAGCTCGGAAACCCGGGCCGACCGGCGCCTTTTTGGATCATGAACTTCAAGAAGACCCTGAATCTGCCACGTACCGAGTTTCCCATGCGGGGGCGCCTGCCCGATCGTGAGCCAGAGATGCTGGAGCGCTGGCA
>CALAKE010000430.1 GCA_937922775.1 uncultured bacterium
GTCTCCGCTAAGCCTTCGCGGCCCGTTTTTCTTCTTCGAGACCAGGCGTTACGACATCTTGTGGCCAGATGTCGTGGAGTTGGTCTTCCATCATCTGGTGATGAGCTCCGCGCTCGATATCGACAAACTTACCGACGATGATCTTGCCGCCCTTGATGATCCCGGCTTCCTTGGGGTCGATTCCGTGCCGGATTTCGGCGTTCTCGTAGAAGTACTTCATCATCGCCAGACCGTCGCCCATCTTGTTGCGTCGTAGGTACACGGTCGGGCAAGGGGAAATCACTTCCACGAAGCTGAACCCCGGCTTCTCGATCGCCTCCTTCATCGTTTCCTTCATGCGCCTGACGTGCAGCGCCGTCCAACGGGCCACGTACGTGGCCCCGGCCGCCGCGGCCAGGTAAGGAAGGTTGAAGGGGTGTTCGAAGGAGCCGTACGGCGTGGTCGAGCTCGTTGCCGTCAGCGGCGTGGTCGGGGCAGCCTGGCCGCCGGTCATGCCGTAGATGAAGTTGTTCGAGCAGATGATCGTCAAGTCGATATTGCGGCGCGCGGCGTGAATCAGGTGATTGCCGCCGATGGCCGAAAGGTCGCCGTCGCCACTGAATACGATCACCTTGAGCTCGGGATTCGCGAGCTTCAGCCCCGTGGCGAAAGGTATGGCGCGACCGTGTGTCGTGTGGAACGAGTCCAGCTTGACGTAGCCCGCTACGCGTCCGGTGCAGCCGATTCCCGAGACCACCACCGCTTTGTCCAGGTCCATGTCGAGCTCCTGGAGTCCAACGATGAAGCTGGTCAGCGAGGTTCCGAGCCCACATCCCGGGCACCAGATGTGCGGCAGGCGATCCATCCGCAGGAGCTGCTCCATCGGGTGGTCCGGCATCGCCTTATCAACGATAGACAGCTCAGTAGCCATGCCTACCTCCCGACCTTCTCGGTCGATTTCTTGCTGCTCTTCGTCTTGCCTGCCTTCTTCTTGCCGGTCGAGGCTTTCTTCTTGGGCGCTTGATCTAGTCCCAGGATCACCTCGACGATCTCGTTTGGCTGGAATACGGCACCCCCCATCTTGGGGATGAGCACCGTTTCCGCATTGCCGGCGCAGCAGCGCTCCACCTCGAGGACCACCTGGCCGGCGTTGATCTCGGGAACCACGAATGTCTGCACCTTCTTGGCCAGCTCACGGATCATCTCTTCCGGGAAGGGCCAGACCGTGATTAGCCGGAGCATGCCGACGTTTGCTCCCGCCTCCCTGGCTAGCTGCAGAGCGCGATACGAGACGCGCGCCGAAATGCCGTAGGAGATGATGACGATGTCGGGGTCGTCCATATGGAGCTCTTCGACCATGACGATGTCGTCGGTTTTCGTCTTGATCTTGTCGATGAGCCGGTGCACCAGCGGCTCCTGGCAGTCAGCGCTCATCACCGGATAGCCCTTGGCGTCGTGGGTGAGGCCGGTGGCGTGGATGCGGTAGCCGTCGCCCACCTTCACCATCGGTGGAATGAGATCATCGTCGGGCAGGAAGGGGAGGTACTCCTCCTTGGGGCCGTCATACATCTTGCGGTTGACGACCTCGATCTCCTCCTTGGGGGGAATGACGACCTTCTCCGTCATGTGGCCGATCGACTCATCGGTCATCACCAGCACCGGGACCCTGTACTTCTCCGAGTAGTTGAACGCCTGAACCGTGAGATCGAAGCATTCCTGGCAGGAGACTGGCGACAGCGCGATGATCTCGTAGTCACCATGCGAGCCCCAGCGGGCTTGCATCATGTCGGCCTGGCCGACCAGAGTTGGCAGGCCGGTCGAAGGGCCACCGCGCTGGACGTTCACTAGCACACAAGGCGTCTCCAGCATGATCCCGAGGCCGAGGTTCTCCATCATCAGGCTGACTCCCGGGCCGGAAGTGGAGCTCATCGACTTGGCGCCCGCCCAAGAGGCCCCCAGAATGGCGTTCATCGAGGCGATCTCGTCCTCCATCTGGATGAAGGTCCCGCCCACTTCGGGCAACCGCTTGGCCATACGCTCGGCCACCTCGGTCGCCGGGGTGATGGGGTAGCCACCGAAAAACATGCAGCCTGCGGCCATGCCGCCCTCAGCGCACGCCTCGTCTCCGGTGATGAAGTGCTCACCGGTCAGTACGGAACGGTCCTCACTCATTTTTCGAGCTCTTTGTCTGACAAGGAATAGATGGCGAATTCGGGGCACAGCATCTCGCAGAGCTTGCAGTTGACGCAGACTCCGCCGCTCACCACCTCAGGGTAGTGGTATCCCTTATGGTTGAATCCGGATGACATCTCGAGGATGTCCTTAGGGCAGTACTCGACGCACAGGGTGCATCCCTTACAACGGTCGTCGATGATGAAGACCTGACCGGTGGGGATGACCACCTTGTCGGCGTCAAGGGGCCTACGCCACAGCTGCATCTTGCGATCCCTCCCTCATAGTCCCCGGCGCGGCGAGCAGGAGTTGCTTACAGACACGCTGGGGGGTTGCCCTCAAGAGCCATTCTAGGGTCAGTTTATCCGATTAAGCAATGCTGTAAAGTCGCCGTCCTGTGATCCAGAGGTCATTCTCGAGGCCCTATTTCCTCGGCTGTGGAAGTCCTACCCGCTGACCTCTCGAAGTGACCGTTTCGGGCCGGGTTCAGAGGTCCTGCTGGGGGCCGTTTTCCCCGGACTTGGCCGGCGAAGAGGCCCTCTTCAGTCATGCCTTGGAGAGGGCCCAGAACGCACAGCGGGGCACTTTGTGGAGCGCGGGTCAAATGCGCGGAATGTGCCTTGGATCACACTCGATGGAGGGCGGCAAGGAGGCTCAGGCCGTGCCCTGGGTGCCGTACACCGTGTCGTCCTGCTCGCTCGGCGAATAGGGTGACCAAGTTGCAGCCAGTTCGATGACGCCGCGAACCTCAATGCCCTCGATAAACTTGTTCGCGAGGCTCTCCTCGAACATCTGGATGCAGGAGGGGCAGGGCGTGACGATCATGTCGACGCCGAGATCCTTGGCTTCCTGCACGCGCTCGTCCGAGAAGCACTCGCCTGGGTTCTCGTTCATGAACATGCGCGCGCCGCCCCCTCCACAGCAGGGTGAATCTTCGTGCGACTGAGCGAATTCGACGAGCTCCAAACCGGGCATGGCCTGCAAGACTCGTCGCGGCGGATCGTAGACACCGTGATGGCGTCCCAGGTAGCACGGGTCGTGGTAGAGGACCCGGCGCGTCTCGCCCTGGTGGGAGAATGCCAACCGGTCGAATTGAATGAGCTGGTCGAGATACTCGGTGATGTGGAAGACACGGAAAGAGTCGCCGAACCTCGGATATATGCGCATGAACATGTCGTAGTCGTACGGCGAGACCGCGACGATCTCACGCACACCGAATTCCTTGAACATCTCGAGGTTGGTGTCGATCAAGCGCTCGAGGTAGGCCTGCTCGCCGAGAAAGCGCACCACCGCTCCCGAGTCGGGCTCGTCATCGAGAACACCGAAGTCGAGATTGATGGCGCGGAGCACACTCTCCAGCGCTTGATTAACTCGTTGCAGGCGGAGGTCGTAGCAGGCCGCCGCGCCGAAATAGACGAGGCATCCGCGCTCCTCATGCATGGGCGGCAGGTCGAGATCCTTGGCCCACTTCATCTTGTCGGCGGCGGGATGGCCCTGCGGATTGCCGGTTTCCTGAAGGCTTTTCAAGAGTCCTGAAAGGCGCGTCGGGGCACGACCGTCCTCGAAGGCCAGGCCACGTAATCCGAGCAGAACGTCGGTAACCTTGATTCCCTTGGGACACGTCGCTTCGCAGGAGGCGCACGTACAGCATCCCCAGAGAGACTTGTCCGAGCCGCTGTCGGGGACCTCTCCGAGCTGCGCGTTGCGCAGCATGGTCGGAAGGTCGGGACCGGCCTTTTCCCAGTTGCTCCAGGGACACATCACCTCACAGACGTCGCAATCCAGGCAGGTGTTAGCTGCGCCGGCCGTCAGCTCGACAATGCGTTCCCAGCGGTCGTCGTCAGTTCGGAATTGCTGGGCATCGCTCATAAGACAGGCTCCCTCCCGTATCGAACCCGCAACCGTGCGGCCCCCCCCCCGAGTCCGGGATACCTATCGTCGTACATCTACTCAGATTCAACAAGTCCCAGGCTCGCGAGCGCGGTAGAGCGGCGTCTGCTGCGTTGCGCTTATTCGGTGTCCTCGACGTATCTGAAGGTACGCCTGCGTCCTCCTCGCTGCGCGCGCCTCGAATCCACCGTGCTATCCACACCCGCCAGAGGGCGCGAGGGGGGGGAGAGGGAGTGCAGTGCCTATGCAGCAGCAGCCGTGTGGCGGGGGCCGCACGGCTGCCTGTGTCTGTGTTGGCTAGAGCGGGCTAGAACGAGTAGATCAGCGAGTACTGGATACGGAAGGCCTCGCCCAGATCCAGAGTCTTGTAGTGGGTGCGCCAGTACGAGAGCTCCACGCCAGTACGCACATGCGACGTGACGTCCCAGATGAAGTTCGCCCACACGGAGGAGTTCTTCGTGCGGCCCTTGTTCCTGATGAACTCGTCGGATGGATCTTCCAACCCGTAGCCGACCGAGGTGAGCACCTGATCGTTCGGATGGAACTCCACCGAGGCCCAGCCGCCACTGGTCTTGATCGCTTCCTTCTTGGCGAGGTTGACACCCTGGCCGATCCCGCCGAAGAAGTCGTCGAGATTCAGGCCCGTGAAGAGCTCTCCCTTGAGCGTGACCCTGTCAGTGAGAGGAAAGGTGAAATCGACGTTGGCGGACCAAGAATCGAAGTTCACCGCGCCAGGCTCTGGCTCCTCGAGAAAATGGGGATTCTCTCTGCCCCAGTGGCCGGAGAATCCGACGGCGGCACGATTGTCTGCCATCGACCAGGCGTACCCGACTCTCCCCTGGATAGCCGGCATCCCCGCGTGCGAGCCTGCATCGCCGGGCTCCGCGGGGCTGAGGTCGTCAGCGACCGTGCGCACGGCGGCTGCGATCAGAGTCAGCCTCGAGTCCAGGCCTACGTCGAAGCCCTTCGTGACGCGGATCTGTGGATGGCGATAGCCGATGTTCCCGACCCACCAGGCAACAGTGTAGTTCAGCGTCGTGGGAACGAGAGGTGAGATGACATCAGAGGTCTGGCCGCCGAGTAGAACCAGATCGCGGTCCTGCCAGTTCAGCTCGGCGTAGGCGTGCCGCAGCATCAACAGGTTCTTGTTCTCTGCGCCTCCGCCGTAGAAGTCGACTTCCACTCTGCCGCTCGCCACGAAGTTGTCCGACCCACCGCCGGCGACACGCAGGCCCAATCGCGTCTGCCGGGCCGTGAGGCTGAAGTTGCTGTCGTCGGGGAAGGACTCTGAAGATTCCACCCAGCGGGCGAAGTTGCCTACGCTAACCGGCGCGCTATCCCACGACGCGTCGACCTTGATGTAGCCGTAGGGCGTGAACTTGATCTTGGGCTCCTCTTCCTGTGCTGGTTCGTCCGTGGCGACGGGAAGGGGATCACCCACTGGCGCTACCGGCTGAGGATCTTCCGCCGGAGCCGCTTGGCTGGTCAGCTCTTGCTGAGGATCGGCCGCGAAGCTGGCAGTTGCGGAGAGAACCAGAAGACAGAGGAGTGCGGCGATAGTGCCTTTCCTGGGCATTCTTCAAACCTCTCATGCGGGGCTGGATACCCTGCCGGGCGAGGGGGCTCCTCGCTGGGGATTTGGAGTTTCTGCTGGGCGGGTCGCCTGACCTTCCAGGCGATGAGTCTCGGCAATTGTACCCGCAACTCGAAGGCTTGGCGAACCGCCCGGGAGGCCGACAAGGAGACTCCATCCCACTCCGGCGTGGGCGTTCTGACTGCTTCGCCACCTCGATCCGTTTGAACCAATCGCCGAGCGCGAGTAAAGTCGGATCATCGGGTGGGATTAGAAACCGGCAACGATACGGGAGGCCTGCATGAGCAAAGACAGTCTGACGATCACCGACAATCGCACGGGCGAGATCTACGAAGTCCCGATCCACTATCCGACCTACCCGAAGTATGCCGCGTATATCGACGCTGCCGCGATCCGTCAGATCAAGGTCTCGGATGACGACTTTGGCCTGCTCGCCTACGATCCTGGCTACGGCAACACGGCTTCCTGCAAGAGCAAGATCACATTTATCGATGGCGACAAGGGAATCCTTCGTTACCGTGGCTACGACATCACCGACTTGGCGACCAACTGCACCTATCTCGAGGTCGCCTACTTGTTGCTGAACGGCGAGTTGCCGAACGAAGTTCAGATGGCCGAGTGGCGCGAGACTGTCCGCATGCACACGCTGCTGCACGAGAACTTCAAGGACATGCTCAGGGGCTTCCGCTACGACGCCCACCCCATGGGCATGCTGGTGGGAGTCATCGGCGCGCTAGGTACGTTCTATCCTGATTCCAAAGACGGCTTCGACCCGGAGACTCGCGCCCGCCACATCATGCGGATCATCGCCAAGATTCCGACGATTGCTGCCTATTCCTACCGGCACAGCCGCGGCCTGCCCTACTTCGATCCGGACAACCGTTTCTCGTATTCGCACAACTTCCTGCGGATGATGTTCAAGCATCCGGGTGTCGAGTACCGCATCGATCCCATCATCGTGCGTACTCTCATGGTTCTGTTCATCCTGCACGCCGACCACGAGCAGAACTGCAGCACGAGCGTCATGAGAAGTGTCGGCAGCTCTCTGTCGGATCCGTATTCCTCCGTCGCCGGTGCGGCGACCGCCCTCTACGGCATACGTCACGGCGGCGCCAACGAGGCGGTCCTCCGCATGCTCGCGGAGATTGGCAGCAAGGACCGGGTACCCGAGTTCATCGAGGGAGTTAAGTCGGGCGAGAAGGGCCGGCTCATGGGCTTCGGCCACCGCGTCTACAAGAACTTCGATCCGAGAGCAACAATCATCAAGGGGCTGGCACACGAGGTGTTCAAGGTAACGGGCGCAAACCCCTTGCTCGAAATCGCATTGGAGCTCGAGAAGATCGCCCTCGAGGACGAGTACTTCATTTCGCGGAAGCTCTACCCGAACGTTGATTTCTACTCCGGCATCATCTACCAGTCGATGGGCTTCCCGACCGACATGTTCCCGGTACTGTTCGCGATCGGGCGCGCCGCGGGCTGGCTGTCGCAGTGGCAGGAGATGATGCAGGATCCCGACCTGAGGATCGTGCGACCACGCCAGGCGTACCTCGGACACGACCTGCGCGAGTTCGTGCCCATGAACGAGCGGTAGCAGGCGACTGCCGGCTTCAGTGATATTCGGATCGGTATGCCGGGCTCATTGGCCCAGGCTCCTCGACTACTCCGTGCCCGGGCACTCGCTCGATTCTCGACGCGATCGAGAATCCAGGCTAGGGTGTCTCCGCGCACCGCCAACCTCACAGCTGTGCTCGAGATACACCGTGCAGTGTTTCTGACGACGGAGGCCAGACAAAGATGAACGAGAGTCATGCGCTGATCACGAACGATGCCGTCGTGCTCGGAATCTTGATGATGATCCTTGCCTTCGTCTTCGTGACCTCCAGTAGCAAGAAGCCTGGCTGGAAGAAGTTCTACACGTACGTGCCCTCCCTCCTGCTCTGTTACTTCATCCCCTCTCTGTTCACGACCTTCGGCGTCATCGATCCCGAGGTATCGAATCTGTATTTCGTTGCCTCTCGCTTTCTGTTGCCGGCCAGCCTCGTTCTGCTCACCTTGAGCATCGACCTACCGGGGATCATGAGGCTGGGCCCCAAGGCCGTGGTCATGTTCCTCACGGGAACAGTGGGGATCGTCATCGGCGGGCCGCTGGCGATTCTGGCCATGTCGGCCATCAATCCCGAGGTGGTCGGCGGTGCCGGGCCGGATGCGGTGTGGCGCGGGATGACCACAGTGGCCGGGAGCTGGATCGGTGGCAGCGCCAACCAGACCGCCATGATGGAGGTCTTCGAGGTCGGCAGCGACCTGTTCTCGGCGATGATCGCCGTCGACGTGATCGTTGCCAACATTTGGATGGCGTTCTTGCTCTATGCCGCAGGCCGGTCGGCATCTCTTGACGCCTGGACCGGCGCGGACGTCTCTGCCATTGAGGATGTTCGCCGTCGGGTCGAGGAATACCGCGCCCAAGTAGCGCGGATTCCCGGCCTGAAGGACACGATGGTCGTGCTCGCCACGGGTTTCGGAGTCACCGGGTTGGCACACTTCTTGGCGGATATCATCGGCCCCTGGATTGGGGAGAATGCCCCGGCCCTCGAAGACTTCAACCTCGACAGCACCTTCTTCTGGCTCGTCGTCATTGCTACGACAGTGGGTTTGATCCTCTCCTACACGCGCGCTCGCGAGCTCGAGGGGGTAGGGGCCTCGAGAGTCGGTTCTGCTCTGCTCTACGTGCTGGTCGCCACGGTCGGGATGCGCATGAACATCAGGGCGGTCTTCGACGATCCCGAGCTGTTCCTGGTCGGAATGATCTGGATGAGCTTCCACGCGGGCCTGCTGATCATTGTCGGCATCCTGATCAAGGCCCCGGTCTTCTTTCTCGCCGTGGGCAGCCAGGCCAATGTCGGCGGCGCGGCATCGGCCCCCATCGTGGCCTCGGCTTTCTCCCCGGCCTTGGCCCCCGTAGGTGTTCTGCTGGCTGTATTCGGCTATGCCCTCGGGACCTACTGTGCCTGGATCTGTGGCCAGCTCATGCGCTTGGCGGCGGGCGGATGACGGCGCGGGAAACCTTTTGGCCATTCTCTGCGTCATATAGGTAGGCACGACACAATTGGTTGAACCTGGGTCCTCCCGTACGCTCGCTACAGGAACCGCTTCGAGACTCAGGTGCAGGGCTCCCC
>CALAKE010000431.1 GCA_937922775.1 uncultured bacterium
ACGTTGTAGAAAGGCCTCGGTATATCGGAGAGCCTCGTCGGTCGTGGGATGGTCGGGGGCGGGAAAATCCAGGATGGTCTCGCCGAGGATGCCGCGCAACCCGGATTCCTCGACCACCTCGGCCACGACATCCTCGAAGTAGTACATGTCGGCGAACGTCGTAGTGCCGCTGCTGATCATCTCGAGCGCCGCGAGTTGGGTGCCAATGCGAACAAAATCTTCGTCGACGAGTGCCGCCTCGACAGGAAAGATGTAATTCTCGAGCCACTCCATGAGTGCCATGTCGTCGGCAACACCGCGCAGCAGGGTCATCGCTGCGTGGTTGTGACCATTGACCAGGCCGGGGATCACGAGATCGTGCTCGCCAGGGGTGAACACGGCCTCGGCGCTGTAGGCAGAGCCCAGTTCCGCGGCTGTGCCGACCGCCACGATTTCACCGTCGACGATCGCCACCGCGCCGGCGGTGATGACGCGCCGGTCCGCATCCATGGTGACCACGGTTCCGCCGAGCACCAGTAGGTCGGCGGCCTGCCGGCCGTTCCGCGCTTCGCCCCCAGCGGGCCCGCTGTCTGCCGCACAGGCAACGATGAGCGCAGCGGTCAGGACAATCGGAACCCAGCGACTCCAGGCCCTCAGCATCATGAGTACTCCTCCAGGTGTGCCGGGCCGAACGGCTCTGGCAGAAGCTCCTTTGCCCGCCAAACCTGAACCTCTCCCGCGGCGCTGGCCAGATAGACACTGATGTCGCCGGCCAAGTCCCAGATCACCTGCCGGCAGGCCCCACACGGAGGTGTCGGCCGTCCACTGCTATCGGGGCCCGCAACCGCCAGTGCATCGAACTCACGAGCTCCCGTAGCTCGGGCAGCAAAGAGCGCCACCCGCTCGGCGCACTCGGTCAGGCCATAGCTGGAGATCTCGACGTTACAGCCGAGATGGACGGTGCCATCGGCAGCGCGCAGGGCCGCGCCGACGGAGAACCTCGAGTAAGGCGCATGCGCGTTTTCGCGTGCTCTCAGTGCGTGGGCAATGAGCTCCCGCTCCGACGGCGACAGATCATCGATCCTGCAAGTGGTGGGCAACTATTCACTCTCCCCGGCGACCCACTCCTCCGCTACCGCGATGCGATCGACGAGTGCTCCGATCAAGCTGATGAAATGATGACGCACTCGTTCCGCCGTCTGCATGACCTCGTCATGATCGAGCGGCTGATCGAGGATTCCGGCCGCCATGTTGGTGAGGCAGGAGATGCCGACGACCTTCATGCCGGCGTGGTTGGCTGCAATCACCTCGGGCACCGTCGACATCCCGACTGCATCCGCTCCGAGTGCGCGCAGCATGGCGATCTCCGCAGGCGTTTCGTAGGACGGACCCAGCATGCCGGCGTAGATACCCTCTCTGAGCACCATTCCCAGTTCGCTAGCCGCTCCGCTGGCGAGGTTCCGATACCCGGGATCGTATGCGTTCGTCATGTCGAAGAACCTCTGGCCAAGGTCGGCGAGGTTTGCCCCGGCGCAGGGGTTGCTGCCTTGGAGGTTGATGTGATCGCGAATCAACATGAGATCACCGGCGGCGAAGTCAGCGTTGATCGCGCCGGCGGCGTTACTTACCAGGAGAGACCCGCACCCCATCATGGCCAGCACGCGAGTCGGAAAGACTACCTCCCAGGAATGGTAGCCCTCATACAGGTGGGCCCGCCCCTGCATGACAGCAAGCGGCAGGTTTGAGTGACGGCCGAAAACGAGTTGCCCGGCGTGCCCGTCGACCGTGGACCTGGGCCAATGCGGGATTTCGTCGTAGGACAGCGCTGTAGTCTCGGTGAGCGTCTCGGCAAATGCGCCCAACCCCGAGCCGAGTATCAGTGCAATGCGGGGCTCGAGCTTGCTACGCGACTGTACGTAGTCGCGCGCTGCACGCAACCGCTCGTCGTAGACGTCCGGCCGTCTACTGCTCATGAGAATCCCCTCTTTTCGAAGATGACATGCGATCTCACAGACCCGACAGCAGCCCCGCGATGGTTGCCACCGTATAGGAGGCCATCATACCGCCCAAGACGGCCCGCAAGCCCAGGCGCGCCAGGTCCGATTTGCGGGTTGGCGCCAAGCCCCCGATGCCGCCGATCTGGATGCCTATGGATGAAAAGTTGGCGAAGCCACACAGGGCGTACGAGGCGATGAGCTCGGCTTTAGGCGACAGGACGTTCTGCTGGAGCATCTCGCTCATCTCGGCATAGGCGACGAACTCATTCAGCATCAACTTGATGCCAAATAGCTGCCCCACGGTTCCCGCCTCGGCCCATGGTACGCCCATGATGAAGGCCACCGGTGCGAAGAGGGTGCCGAGGATTGACTGGAGCTCCATGGGAATAGGGGCTGGGCCGCGAACGAGGAATGTTGCAACGGCGGCCAGCACAGCCACGCTCGTGGAGATGATCGCCATTCGTCGCCGTCTGGATGTCGGATTCCAGAACAAGAGGTAGGCAGATGCAAGAGCCACCACCATGGCCAGAAGTATCAGGAAGCTGCGCGTGCTAGCGAAGGAGTTGCCTATGGCCCCGAGCATGCCGTTGAGTAGCCAGATCAGCGCGATGAAAGCGATCAGCATGCCGCCGACGTTGAGGGCGAGGGTGATGCCCTGGCCGGCGCCGCGAGCGGCAGCGTCGATGATGTTGACGTCGGGAGCCTCAACGTCAAGCGTGACCGCACCCGCT
>CALAKE010000432.1 GCA_937922775.1 uncultured bacterium
ATAGGGCGAGCGCAGCGAGTTGCCTCCTGAAAGGCCCTGGGTATCCACCCGGTCCGCAGATGTGCGGTCTTTTGCGTTAGAGGATTTCAGCCAGGTAGGTTTCGGCGCCTTGCTCCCACGAGGGCAGGTCGGCAAAGCCGAGGCTGCGGAGGCGAGTGTTGTCCAAGGCCGAGTACGAGGGTCGCCGGGCCACCGCACCGAACTCCGCCGTTGTGATCCGCGACAGAAGCTCCGGCCGACCCGCCCCTTCGAAGACGCGTCGTGCGAGATCATACCGAGAACACTGCCCTGAACCGGCAGCATGGAAGACGCCGCCCTCCGGTCGCGCTAGGAGGTCCCATAGAGCCGTTGCCAGGTGAACGGAATATGTCGGGCTCACGACCTGATCAACGACAACGCGAGTCTCCTGTCCCGCACGGGCCCGCTCCAGCATCCGATCGATGAACGACCCAACTCCGTGGCCCGGAAGTCCGGGGCCGAAGACCGCGGAGGTGCGCACGACCCGGTGCCGAGGCGACGCCGCCAGCACCAGATGTTCTCCAGCCAGCTTCGAGGCAGCGTAAACGCTGAGAGGACGAGGGCAATCCGCCTCCACATACGGTCGGGTCCGGTCACCTCCGAAAACGAAGTCGGTCGACAAGTGCGTCAGCGCGATGCCCCTCCGGGCGCAGGCACCAGCCAGGACACCTGCACCAATAGCGTTCACGCGAAACGCTGCCTCGGGCACCGACTCGCAGAGATCGACAGGCTGAAACACGGCGCAGTTGATGACGGCCACGGGTCGTTTCTCGTCCAGCACTCGCGACACGGCGGCGGCGGCACTGATGTCGGCGTCTTCCCTGGCGGGGGCATGTACGTCACGCCCCTCGGCGGCCCGCAGAAACGACGAACCAACCAAGCCGGAGCCACCGAAGACGACGACTGCCCCCTTGTCGTCCACAGCCTGCTCCTCGTGGTTCGGTCTACTTGAAGGTGAAGCCCGCGCCAACGTAGACCTGGCGGAGCTCGGTCGAAAGGACGTCGTCGTATCCGAGGACGATGAAGAGACGCTCGAAGAAGGCAAGCCGGCCGCCAATCTTCAGATGCGGCTCCGGATCTCGCCCGAAATCCCAAGCCTCGAAGGAAAGGCGCCAGCGGTCGCTGCCGAAGTAGTAATCAGCACCGCCGCCGACCGAGTTCTCCATCAAGCCACCTCGGAATTGCCAACCACCGAATCGGCCCGCCAACAAAGCGGAGAAGCGAAATCCCTGCGTGCTGATCGTCTTGCGCTCGTAGATTGTGTTGATGAGCTCGCCCTGGGAATTGAATCGATCTGTGATCGAGTTCTGCACCTTGAGCGCGCCGATGTTGTCGTCGACAAGCTCGAGGATGAGGGCGCGATTGTTCCGCTGCCCGAGGCCCAAGCGAAACCCAAAGTAGTTCTTCGTTGCCTCGCTGTCGATGTAGTACTCGGAGCGTAAGGAGAAGCTGAACTGAGCCTGGCCGACCCGATTGAAAAACGTGTCGAAAGCATTCAGCGAATCGTCGACGGTGTCGAGCGCGTTGTTCATTTTCTCGACGGTCTCCGGCTCGTTGATCAGTCGCGAGACAGTTCCGTCGCCGGTGTTGATTTTCGACATGATCTCCTCGAGCTGCCCGGCCGAGCGCTCGAAGCTTTCGGTTACGTCACGGAGGTTGGTGGCGGTTTCTCCGAATCTGGCCTCGTTGTCGACCACGAGAACGTTCAGATCGCCCACCAGCGTGCGCATCTCGGCGACCAGCGGCGGCAGCGATTCCGACAAAGACGCGGTCAGCTGCTCGATGTTTCCGGTCGTCGCATCGATGCTCGAGCGGTTCGCCTGAACGAGGGAACCGAGATCGCCGGAGAAAGCTTCCAGGTTGTCGAGGATGCGCTGCATGCGCGCCTCGCCCGCCTCCGTGCCGAACACATTGGTCAACGAGGCGGTGATCTGCTCGGCGTTGCTAGCGATGTTGTTCATCACCACGACCATCTGGTCGATTGATACCGGAGCGCCAGCCTCGATGAAGCCACCGTTCAGAATCTCCGATGCTCCCAGCGTGCCTGCCGTCAGCTCGACATACTTCTCTCCGAGGATTCCCATCGAGGCAACCGTGGCGATGGCGCCGTCTCGCAAACGAACTTCGGGATCGAGACGCAAGGTCACCAACGCCTGACCTTCCGGACTCAGGTCAACGCCCGACACCCTCCCCACGCGCACGCCGGCGAGGCGCACGGGGGCATCGGGAGCGATACCGGCGATGCTGTCGAACCGGACGTTGACCATATAGGCCTCCTCGGACTCGAACCATCCCGTCTCGCCCATGTTGATAATGAAATAGCCAAGGACCCCAATGGCGATCAGAACCACGATGCCTACTCTCAGTTCAGTGCTCATGACTCGTTCCTCATCGTGTGCTCACGCCAGATGCTACGCCCACCTGGCGCGGGTTCAGCGCCCGGTAATAGGACCCTCAGCCCGGCCGTGGATGAATTGCTGAATGACCGGATTCGAGCTGCCTTGAATCTGCTCTGGGGTGCCAATCTCCTCGATCTTCCCCCTGTAGAGCATCGCAATTCGATCGGCGATTTTATAGGCCGACACCATGTCATGGGTGATGGAGATGGATGTGACATGCAGTCGTTCATTGAGATCAATGATCAGATCGTTGATTTGGTCGGCCAAGATCGGGTCCAGTCCCGTTGTTGGCTCGTCGTAAAGCATGATCTCGGGCCCCAACGCAATAGCCCGCGCCAGTCCGACCCGCTTCTTCATTCCACCCGAGAGCTCAGCCGGCCACTTTTCCTCGAGACCTTCCAGGCCAACCCAAGTGAGGACCTCCTCGACACGATCCTTGATCTCGGCATCCTTCATCTTCGTATGCTGGCGCAGTGCGAAGGCAACGTTCTCGCCCACATTCATCGAGTCGAAGAGCGCTGCGTACTGGAAGAGCATCCCCATGCGACGCCGCAAGTCGCTCAATCCGGTGCGGTTGAGCTCTCCAACAGCTTGGCCTTCGACCCGTACTTGGCCCTCGTCGGGATCAAGTAGCCCAATCACGTGCTTGATCAAGACACTTTTGCCGCTGCCGCTACCCCCGATCACGACCATCGACTCGCCACGCGCAATACTCAGGTCGACGCCACGGAGCACACGCTGGGAGCTGAATGATTTGTGCAGACCCTCAACGCTGATGAAGACGTCGTCGTCCATTAGCCGATCAAGAGCTTGGTGAGGAAGAAGTTGGAAATCAGAATGCCCATGCTGCCGCCGACCACCGCACCGGTGGTAGCTCTGCCGACGCCCTGGGCACCACCCGTCGTATTGAATCCGCGGACGCAGCCGAACAGGGCAATGATGAGCCCGAACACAGCCGCCTTGATCAGGCCACTGGTTACGTCGCTCATCATGAGAAACTCCCAGGTTCGCTGCCAGTATGTGACCTCGCCGCCACCCATGAGCTTCACGACGACCAGATAGCCGCCGTAGATCCCGACCAAGTCGCCGATCATGACCACCACCGGGAGCATGACCGAGGTAGCGATCAGGCGAGGCACGGCGAGATACTCGATCGGGTCCGTGCCCATCGTGCGCAGCGCGTCGACCTGCTCGGTCACCACCATGGTGCCGATTTCCGCTGCCATTGCCGAGCCCGCCCGCCCAGCCACCATGAGGGAGGCCAGCACCGGGACCATTTCGCGAGTAATGGCAATCGCCACTACGGTTCCCGTCATCTCCGTTGCACCGAAGCGCGCGAACCCCTGCCAGCTCTGCAACGCGAAGACCATGCCGCTGAACAGAGAGGTAACCAGCACTACGGGCAAAGAGCGATTGCCCACCTCGAGCATCTGCACGAACCACGTGTGAAAGTAGAATGGCGGCCTGCGCAGCGATGCGATGGCTTTGAAGAAGAGGATGCCGACCTGCCCGATGTCCTCCCCGAATTCAATGACGATTCGCCCCAGACCTGAGATCAGTCGGATCATTGGGCAGGCTCCGCGACGTCGGTTTCAGTAGACGGGGCGGCGGCGAGAATGCCCGCGGAATTGACGGTGGAATCCAGATAAACGCGCGGGACGCGCTCTCCGATTCTGCTCAGGAGCTCGTGGCCGATCGAGTCGGCCCACACCGCCACCTCCTCGGCAGTGATCCTCTGAGCGTTCTCGTGGATGGCCGAATCCGAGGGCGATGGTGTTTCTGCGCAGCCCAGGACTTCGCGCGAGAACACTCCCATTCCACGATCTCCCCAACCACCGATCAGCGACACCACGTCGCCGACCCGCGTCGCCGGCAGCTCGGTTACATCGACCATTGTCAGGTCCATGCTCACCGCGCCTACCACGGGAGCTCGCTGGCCGGCCACCAGCACCTGAGCTCGCCCGCCAAGCGCGCGGGGCCAGCCATCATGGTAACCCACCGGCAGGACGGCAATGCGGGAAGGGCGGTCAGTGATGTGCTTCAGACCGTACCCTACCGGCCACCCCGCCGGAACGTCCCGAACTGTAATCACCGCCGTCCACCAAGAAAGAACTGGTTCCAGGCCGAGCGGCTCGCGCGCTGGCGTCAACGAAGCGCCGTAGAGCGCCAGACCGGGCATCACACCGTTGCACCATTCCGCTTCCCAGCTGTCTGGGTGAAACATCAGGGCCGCGGTGTTGGCAAGGTGCCGGTGCGGGGGCAGTTGCCCTTCTGCCTGCAGGGTGGCGCAGAGCTCCGCGAAGCGTGAGACCTGCAGAGCCGTGTGGCCGTGGCCAGCATCACTGGCGCTATGGTCGGCAGCAGCCAAGTTGGAGAATATGCCCTCGAGCTCGATTCCGTGCGTGGCATTCAGCATCGCGATCCTGGCTGGCGCCTGCTCTGACGGGACACCTAGCCGGCCCATCCCGGTGTCAACCTTCAAATGCACCTTCACTGGCGGCAGATCGAACTGCCGAGTCGCCCGCGCGATCGCGTCCACCGTTGTTCCGTCCCAAATCGCAACCGACAGGTCGTGCTCGGCGACTAGCGCTACGACCCAGGAACGACCCTGTTGCTGCTCTCCGCGAGCGTCAACGCCACCTTTCGTCGAGTCAGGAAAACCAGTGCAGGGCGCTCCTATCGGCTCGATTCCAGCGGTAACCAGGATCGGCTGCGAGATACCCGCCTCGCGTAACTCGATGCCCTCCCGCACGGTGGCCACTGCGAAGCCGAAGCAGCCCTCGGCGGCCAGCCTCCTCGCCACCGGAACGGCTCCGTGCCCGTAGGCATCTGCCTTTACAACCGCCCACACGTGGCGACGGTTCGAGTGGGCACGCAGGAGGCGGTAGTTGCGGGCGCAGGCGCCGAGGTCGACCACGGCGGCCGTGGGTCGGGCGCAGTGCATATCGTTTCTCGCCGATACATCCTCGCCCGGTACGTCGATAGGCTCCACCCTCTACTCCCAAGCCTCGTCGCGATCGGCTCGGTCTTTGAAAACGGTGTACTGCTTCAGGAACGCCAGCGGAACGATTCCCGTTGGACCATTGCGTTGCTTGGCGATGATCAGCTCAGCGGTTCCTTGTAGGGTGGGATCTGGGTTATAGACCTCTTCCCTGAAGATGAAAGCCACGATGTCGGCATCCTGCTCCAGGTTGCCCGACTCGCGCAGGTCGGACAGCTGCGGCCGGTGCTCTGAACGCGTTTCGGGCGCGCGCGAAAGCTGCGAGAGGGCAAGCACCGGCACATCCAGCTCTTTCGCGAGCCCCTTCAATGCCCGCGAGATCGCGCCGATCTCCAAGTTTCTGTTCTCGAAACCGGTCCCGCCCATGAGCTGCAGATAGTCGATAACCAGCAGGTCGAGGCCGTGTTCCGCCTTGAGCCTGCGCGCCTTCGATCGCATCTCCAGCAGGGAGGGAGCGGCGCTGTCATCGATGAAGACCTTCGCTTCGGAGAGAAGCTGCAGGGCATTGAGCAGCGCATTGATGTCCTGATCCGAGAGAAAGCCGGAGGAGAGCTTGTGAGCATCGACCTCGGCCTCGGCGGACATGAGGCGGCGGATGAGCTGTGAGGTCGACATCTCGAGGGAGAAAACGCCCACGGTGCCGCCGTGCCGTACGGCCACATGCTGAGCAACGTTGAGCGCGAACGCGGTTTTACCCATCGAGGGACGACCCGCGAGAATCACCAGGTCACCGGCCTGGAACCCGGCGGTCAGGACATCGAGGCGTTTGAATCCCGTGGGCACGCCTGTGACGAGCTCCTTGCGCTCGTGCAACTCCTCGAGCTCGCGAATAGTGTCTGGAGCAAGGTCGTTGACGGAAACGAAGCCGCGCTTCACCTTCTCTTCGGCGATCTCGAAGATCGAGCGCTCGGCCTGGTCAATGATCTCGTCGGTCTCCTCTTCCCCCGACAAAGCCCGGTTGATGATCGAGTTCGCCGATGAGATGAGCGTTCGCAGCGAGGCCTTGTCCTTGACGATGCGGGAGTAGTGCGCAACGTTCAGCGCGCGGGGCAACCCATCGACCAACGCGGACAGGTAGGCCGACCCACCGGCACGCTCGAGCCCACTTTGTCGCCCCAATTCCTCGGATAGCGTGACGGCGTCGATGGCATCGCCTCGCTCCGACAGCCTCGACATCGCTTCGAAAATCACACGATGCGCCTCACCATAGAAATCCTCCGCCTTGAGGATCTCGCCGGCGGCGTTGAATGCGTGATTGTCGAGCAGGACGGCGCCGAGCACAGAGCGCTCCGCGTCCAGATTGTGCGGGAGGGTGCGTGCTTTGGTGAGTTCGTCAGGCATAGCCCTAAAAGACCACAGGGTTAGCAGGCCGTGGTGAAAGTGTGATGGGTCTGGTTACACCGCCAAGGGTACAGATGCAAGGCAAGAGATTAGTTGCTGGACTGTGTCCGAGCAACGATAAATGGCAATGTGTTGGCCCAGCAA
>CALAKE010000433.1 GCA_937922775.1 uncultured bacterium
TGACACAGTCGACGTTCCGAGATCTGGGGCTCCGCCATCTGGCCCAACGGCTGAAGCCCGACCGCGCGTTCATGTTCACGACTGCGTCGCTTCGGCCCCGTAGGGGCTCTGACGCCGCGCAACTCCTGACGGATCCAGCCACGGGCAGTAGCGGTGAGCTCGGTCGCGGACCACTGATTGTGGCCGGAGATGCGGCCGTAGCTGATGCTGCTTCGGCGGCAGGCGTCACGGTTCAGGAGTCTTCCGCCGACCAGGTCGGGCGCTCGTTCAACCTCGCCGCGCTGGGGTGGGAAGAGGTCGAGCACCATCTCATCGCGATACCGGTTCGATACGCTCAAACGCCGGTCGAGATGGTCGACTCCGCCGACGTGGGTGCGGCGGCGGCTCTGTTGCGCGCCGCTATGGGAGCTCCACCGGATTCTGGTGGACTACTCACGGCGTCCCAGGCAGGCCCCCGGCCCGCCTCCGAGCTGGTCGATGCCGTCGCCGGCCCGCAGCCGGTCGTCGACGGGTCTTTCCATACCTTGCAGCAACTGATCGAAACATACGGTGTGGCGGGGAGAGAGGAAGACGTACGTGACTTGATCCTCGACATGTTGCCAGGCTGGGTTGTGTCCGATGTCGACGCCGAAGGCAACCTCACCGTCTCCACCGGCACCGGTGACCGCAGTCTGCTCTTCATCGCCCACCAGGACGAGATCGGCTATGAAGTAACCGGCATCGATGCCGATGGTCGTCTCCGCCTGCGGATGCGAGGTGGCGGGATCGACGGCCTCTACGAAGCCCACCCCGCCTTGGTTCACACCTCCGCGGGAGCACTTCCGGCGGTACTGTCCCCTCGGCCCAGCTACGGGCGGGCGGAGGAGTTCAGCCCCAGATCTCTGAGGGAGGCACTCGCGGTGGACCTGGGAACCCGGTCGGCGGATGAGACCGAGGCGCTCGGGGTCGCCGTGGGCGACATGGTCACCGTAGTGAAGCGCTTCCAGCCGCTGGCTGGAAGGCGCGCTACCGCCCGGTCAATCGACGACCGTGTAGGTTGTGCCGCCATAGTTTTGGCTTTGCAGCGATTCGATCCCGACGCCCTGCAGGGCCGGCGGGTCACGTTTGCGTTCTCGATCGAGGAAGAGACAGGACTGGTCGGAGCGAGCACCATCGCCGCGCGCTCCGAGTTCGATGCGGTTTTCTCGGTCGATACCTTTGTCTCTTCAGCGTCGCCGGTAGACTGGCAGCGGCGCGCACGGGTGCCACTTGGAACCGGGCCGGTGCTCAAGGTGATGGACGGCAACCATGTCACTCCGAGGAGCGCCGTGGACCGTCTCCTCGAGGTCGCCGGGCCGCATGACATTCCGGTGAGCCTGTCGATCACGGGCGGGGGCACAGATGCCGGCGCATTCATCACCTATGGCGCTGTCCCGCTGCCGATCGGCTGGCCTTCGCGCTACTCTCACTCTCCCGTCGAGCTCATGGATCAGGTCGACCTGGACCAGCTTGTCGATCTGATTCTCGCCTTGGCATACGAATACTAGAGTTGCCCATGCTGACCATCTACGCGGTATCTGACTACACCGGTGAGGCAGCGGCGCGGTTAGTACGCTCCGCCCTATTGCAGTTCGAGGGCCGCCCGGCCGTGGTGGCGACGCGCGGAGGGGTTCGCACGGAAGAGCAGGTGCTCGAGGTGGTGAGAGACGCCGCCGCACGCGACTCGGTCATCCTTCACACGATTGTCGAGCCCGTGTTGCGCCGCACGATGGTCAACGAGTGTCGCACCTACGGTGTCGATGCCATCGACCTGCTGGGACCACTGCTCGACCGTGTTGTCGCGCACGTGCGAACCTCCACGGGAGAAGAAGGCGTCGCCCTGACGGGCGCAGACCCCGACTCGGCAAGGAACATCGAGGCAGTGGAATTCACTTTTCGGCACGATGACGGGGAGCGCGCTGATGAGCTGACGCAAGCGGACGTCGTGCTGGTCGGTGTGTCTCGCACGATGAAGACCCCGACGTCGCTCTACCTCGCCTACCGCGGCTGGGCGACGGGCAACGTGCCTTTGGTTCCCGATGTTCCCCTTCATCCGGCCGTCGAGCGGCTGCCGCGCGAGAAGGTTGTTTGCCTGAGCATGAGCCATCGGCGGCTGCTCGAGTTGCGTTTGGCGCGATCGAAGCAACTCGCTATTCCTCAGCAGGAATATGCCTCCCCCAAGGTCGTACAGCGGGAGTTGAGCTGGGCTCAGGATCTCGCCGCTGAGCTTGGTTGGCACGTGGTGGACGTGACGGGAAAGTCGATCGAGGAGGTAGCGCGAGAGATCGAAGCGCTGATCGGAGGCACTGGCTAGCCGAGTTAGCAGGGTTTCTGCCCGGCGATTTATTTTTTGCATGAACTTTCGCTGGAAGCCGACGCCGGTTTGTGTATTAATTGCGCGTGACGTAAGACGACTTTCATAGCGATAGCGAGCCCGACTCCGGGCTGCTCCCCGAAAGCCCCCGCGCCCTTCCGGGATCGCGGGGGTTTTTCGTTGTCGCAGAATGGTGAAGATGATGCTTGCTGGAGTGAGCCGGGGGTAGACAACTGATGATGAGGAATCCGTCGTCCGCCCGCCACTACCAGAAGTTGATGGTCGCAGCCGTCGTTTGTTCAGCTCTTCTGGTCGACGTCGTGTCGACCATCGTGGTGTCTGCCGCCCTGGTCTCAGATGCGGAGGCGTCGGTCGGCGAGGTGCCGGCTGCCGTGGGGTCGCATGCCGTGGCACTCGCCGCGGCGCAGGTGCGCCGGGGTCAGCAGGAGGCTTTTCGGGCTGCCGTGTTCGTGGATGGCCAACCAGCACCCGAGGCGACCGCTTCGGTTGACATCGTAATCACACGATGGACGACTTCGGAGGCGCGTAACGATTTGCTAGCCGCCCTGACCGTGAAGGGTGAGCAGCAGATGCGCGCGCATCTCAGCAGGCAGAGACCCACCGGCTACGTGCAGCTAGCGACGGGGCCCCGCTACGAGCTCAAGTATGCGTGGCAGGAGCCGGAGGGGAGGCTGAATCGCATCGTCCTGATATCGGATCGCATCATTCCGTTCGTGACCGCCTGGAACTCGACCCGAGCGTTTCGCTACCGCTTGACCTCCTTCGAGCTGCGGGTCGACGAAGAGGGCAGTGGCACGGGCGCTGCTCAGGTGGGGGTCAGAGTTCACGTACCTCCGGAGACGAGGATGCTCATGGTTGAGACCCTCGATGCCGAACCCGTCGAATTGAAGGACGTCACTCGGGTTCAGTAGCGCGCTTCCGCATGATGGGGCCTGAAGGAACTAGAACTTGGGGAGAATCCACATGTGCTGTCAGTCATCGGCAGGCCGGGTAGTGTTGCCCGCGATTGCTTGTCTTTGCGCTCTCTCTTTGGTGATCGGATGTGGTCAGGCGCGTGATCAACCGCCGGGCTTCGATGCGGCGGGTTCTGCAAACAGTTCCGCTGAACGGCCCGCCTGGGACGGCGGCAGCCTGGTGATCATCGGCGGCGGTTCCCGGCCGCTCTACGTGATGGAGAAGATCGTCGAGCTCGCCGGGGGGCCGGATTGCCGCATCATGGTCATTCCCATGGCCAGTGCCGACCCAGCTGACACCGGCGATTACCAGAGTGGACAGCTCCGCGATGCCGGCTGCCCGGAGGTCGATTTCCTTGTTTTCGATCGGGAAGCTGCCGACACCGATGAGGTTGTCGCCAGGCTCGATGACATCACGGGCATCTTCTTTTCGGGCGGCGTACAAGAACGCCTGCTCGATCACATGGCGGGATCACGCTTGTTCGAGCGCGTCCGTGAGATCTACATGAAGGGTGGAGTCCTGAGCGGGACGAGCGCCGGCGCCGCCGTGATGAGCAGGATCATGATCACCGGTGACGAGAAACATCCACTCTCCGAGGACGATAGCTTCGAGATCATTAGCGCTGACAACATCGTGACGGCAGAGGGTTTCGGATTCGTCACTAATGCCATCATCGACCAGCACTTCGTGGTGCGGAAGCGACACAATCGCTTGATCAGCCTGGTGCTCGAGCACCCGCCGCTGGTCGGCATCGGCATCGACGAGTCGACCGCGATCGTAATGACATCGCCCCATGAATTCGAGGTGCTCGGCGAGTCGATCGCCGTCGTCTACGACGCCTCCTTGGCCTCGGACGTAGCCACCAACGAGGAAGGCGAATTGTCGGCGTACGGCATTCGAATGCACCTGCTGAGCTCGGGGCAGAAGTACGACCTGGTCAACCGGGTCGTCATCGAGTAGCGGCACTCAGCGCGCAGTGTGAGATGTTCGCGACACGAGAACCCGGGGACGGTGAGCCATCATGAGCAAGGAAGCAGGCACGCCGCGGGCCGGCGATGCCGAGTCGAAGAGGGGATCCCGCGCCCCTGACACCTACGTCATCATCTTCTTCGTTGTCCTGGCCGCGGCGCTGCTGACCTATCTGGTCCCTGCCGGCTACTTCGAAACCGAGGCGATCACCTACACCGACTCCGCGGGGAATGAACAGTCGCGCGATGTCCTGATCGCCGAGAGCTTCCAGTTGCTCGAGGACGATGCCGGAGAGTCGGTGCGTGATGGCGTGCCTTGGTTTGCCCCCGGTGGCGGAATCGGGGTCTTCAACTACATGTTCGAAGGGCTCGTGTCGGGCGACAAGTGGGGAGCCGCGATCGGCGTCGTCATGCTGATCCTGGTGATCGGCGGCTCGTTCGGCATCGTGTTGCGGACCGGCGCCATCGAGGCCGGCATCATGGCCACGATCAAGAAGACCTCGGGCGCCGAGGCCCTGATGATCCCGATCATCTTCTTTCTGTTCTCTCTCGGGGGAGCGGTGTTCGGCATGGGCGAGGAGGCTATCGCGTTCGCCATGGTCTTGGTGCCGCTCGTCATCGCGCTCGGTTATGACGCCGTGGTCGGTGTGATGATCACCTACGTCGCGACGCAGATCGGATTCGGTACGTCGTGGATGAATCCGTTCAGCGTGGCTATCGCGCAGGGCATCGCCCAAGTACCGGTTTTATCCGGCGCGCCGTTCCGTATTTTCATGTGGGTTTTCTTTACGGCGCTCGGGGCCGCCTACACGATGTGGTACGCCCATCGCGTGAAGAAGGACGCGAGTCGGTCGGCCGTCTATCGGCCCGACGATCCTTTCCGCCAGGAGTTTCAGGACCTCGGCTCGCTGGACATCGCCTTCAGCATCGGGCACAAGCTCGTACTTCTGGTCATCGGGGGCGCCATGGTCTGGGTCGTTTGGGGGGTGGTCTGGCATGCCTACTACATCCCAGAGATTGCGACGCAGTTTTTCGTCATGGGAGTCGCCGCGGGAGTCATCGGCGTTGTCTTCAAGCTCGGCGACATGCGGATCAATGACATCGCGATCAGCTTCAAGCAGGGCGCGCGGGACATCCTCGATGCCGCTGTCGTCGTCGGCATGGCGCGCGGAATCGTGCTGGTCCTCGGGGGCGACGATCCCACCATGCCGACGGTTCTCAACACCATCCTGTACGGCGCCGGCCAGTTGATCGATCAGGTGCCAGCAGTGGTCTCGGCCTGGTTCATGTTCGTCTTCCAGTCGGTGTTCAACTTCTTCGTTGTCTCCGGCACCGGACAGGCGGCGCTCACCATGCCGCTCATGGCGCCTCTCGCCGACATCGCCGGGGTTACCCGGCAGGTTGCGGTGCTCGCCTTCCAGCTCGGTGACGGTTTCACCAACATCATCGTGCCCACCTCGGGTTCCCTGATTGGCACCTTGGCGGTGGCTCGAGTCGAGTGGGCCGCCTGGGCCCGCTTCATCCTCAAGTTCGTCCTGATTCTGTTCATTGGCGCCTCG
The DNA here is from genome assembly GCA_937922775.1 of uncultured bacterium. Taxonomy (GTDB): domain Bacteria; phylum Acidobacteriota; class UBA890; order UBA890; family UBA890; genus CALAKE01. The sequence goes on from CALAKE010000433.1 coordinate 5,835, forward strand.
GTCTTCGTGATTGCGGCTGTATTCATCGGATATCAGTGAGTGACGAAGCCATGAGCAAAACAACTTCAATTGTCATCAAGAATGCCGACCTTTTCGCCCCTGAGCCGCTTGGCGTGCGGGACGTCCTGTGCGCGGGCGGCAAGATCATCGCTATCGACGAGGGGCTCCAGGCTCCCGAAGCGCTGGACGCCCGCGTGATTGACGCCGCCGGGCAGAAGCTCATTCCGGGACTCATCGACAGCCACGTCCACATCGCCGGTGCCGGCGGCGAGGGTGGGCCATCCACGCGAACGCCTGAGATGCCCCTGTCCTGGATGATCGAGGCCGGCGTAACCACCGTCGTCGGCCTGCTCGGCGCCGACGGTACGACCCGAACCGTCGAAGCGGTTCTGATGAAGGCGAAGGGCTTACGGGGGGAAGGCGTTTCGTGCTGGATCTACACCGGCGCCTACCAGCTCCCCGCACCGACGATTACCGGCGACGTGGCCCGCGACATCGCCCTCATTGACGAAGTCATCGGCGTAGGGGAGGTCGCGATTGCCGATCATCGGTCGTCGAACCCCACCACGCTCGACCTCATCCGGCTCGCCAAGCAGGCGCGCATGGGCGGCATGCTGGGCGGCAAGTGCGGCGTAGTCCAT
>CALAKE010000434.1 GCA_937922775.1 uncultured bacterium
GCCAATTGCCCGGAAGGGCATAACAGCCGGGGTCCGGTTGATCCGGTTCGGCGCAAGCCCTTCAGCCGTTGGGCCCGCTCACCATATCTCTCCTAGAAACAATCGACCCGCTCATGGCGGGTCTCGGTCGCTACAGGTGTCCATGCCTTCGTCGACGCTCTTCCTCCCAGTCGGCGTCCATCGACTGGAAAGGGAAATCGAACGTACTTCGTCGATTCACCGGCTATCGCCGCTATCGTCCCCTGGCGATGGACCGATACTCTGGTTGTGCGCGCCCATCGATGACGGTCGGAGAATCTCCTACTTCTCGCGGCGGCGAAGAATCAGTGCCGATTTCAACCGGGCGCACCAGATGGGGTTTTCGGTCAGATCTTACTGAGTAGGTAACCACGGGGGATCAAAATGGCAAATCAGGCCCGGCGTTTCGGGTAACCGGTGTTGGCCACAGCGGCATCGGTCACCGTTGCGGCAGTTTCGGGATTGTTCGTCAGCCAAAGAGGCTGGCAGCGGCCGTCTGCACCGGCTGTATCCTCTCGGCGTACGCCGCTCCACACTTTATGGCCTCCTCATTCACCGCGATCAGTTCCCGACGGTAAGGAGGTAGGACCTTCACCATGCCGGCCATTAGAGCATCCGTCGAAACCAGGTTGGTAATCTTATTGAACGCCCCCAGGGCCACCATGCTGGCGGATAATATGTTGCCCACCTCTTCTTCGGCTAGTTTGGAAGCGGGTATCTTGTAGACCGTTATATCATCCCGCAGCGGGTCTTTATCGATCAGGGAGGCGTTCAGCACCAGAAGACCCCCAGGTTTCAGCTTATCGCAAAAAAGCTCGTAGCCGTACTCAGCCATCATGATCGCCGCAGAGGGGTCTTCCACGATGGGTGACGAAATGATGGGGTCGTCGGAAAGGATCGTGGTGCAGTGAACGGGTCCACCCCGAACCGAGCCCCCGAAGACCGGGAAGAAGAGCACGTCTTTACCCTCTTCCACGGCAGCCTGCGCCAACAGTTTGCTCACCACCAGCAGTCCTTGCCCACCTATGCCTGAGAATATGACATCTCTCTTCATGCCGAATCCCCTATCTTGAGAAATCCATACTAGGAAAACCCGAATATCAAATTTCGAAATTCGAAACAAAATCAAATACGAAATAACCTCAGCAATTCATTGCCGATTGGAGCTGTCTCGCTATTGTTTTGGATTTCGTGCTTCGACTTTCTAGTTTCGCACTGAAGCCGGTTCGATTCTCTTCGTATTTGCCGAAAATCGCCCTCGATTCCCCACTTCTTCCAACGGTCCTGAGTTTCAAAACAGGCGCTTACATGCGCCGCTTGAGCTCGCCTAAGGAATAGTTCATGAGCATCTCGCGTTCGACCCAATCTATGGCGCCCATGGGGGTTGTGCGCCAGTTGCTGGGGCAAGTGGAGATGATCTCGACGTAAGAGAATCCCGCTCCGTTGATCTGATTCTCAAAAGCCTTCTTGATGCTCATCTTGGCGAAATCGACATGGTTGGGGTTGTGGGCCGAGACCCTGCTGACATAAGCGGTGATGGGTAGGGCAGCCAGCATTTCAGCGACATGGAGGGGCTGGCCGTGCACTTTGGGGTCACGCCCGGCGGGGGATGTCTGGGTTCTCTGCCCGATGACGGATGTGGGGGTCATGTGCCCGCCGGTCTCGGCGAACACGGCGTTGTTGGCCATGATGACCGTGATGTTCTCACCCCTCGCGGCGGTGTGGATGATCTCCGCGAAACCCTCTGCGGCGAGGTCACCGTCGCCTTGATACGTGAACGCAATCTTGTCCGGCTGCATCCTCTTGATTCCAGTGGCTACGGCGGGAGCTCGACCGTGGAGTGCCAGGTAGGCATCGAAGTTGAAATACTTGTCGTACATGGCGGTGGAGTAGCAGCCAACGCCGATCACCCCGATCACCGTCTCCCGTATCCCCAGCTCATCGATGACTTCGGCGATAAGCCGAGTGGTTACTCCGTGCCCGCAGCCGGGGCACCAGATGGTATCCAGATCATTGAGAGACCGAGGCCTCTCGTACAGAGTCTCCATAGCCTCTTGTTCCATGATCAACCCTCTCTAACCTATCTTGCCTTTGATCGCCTGCACGATTTCAGACGTCCTGGGCCACGTTCCGCCTGCCCGTTCATAGAGCTCCACGGGCACTTTGTGCTCGACTGCCAGCGCCACGTCTTCGATCATCTGGCCCTGGCTCAGCTCCAACACCAGAATGGAGCTCGCTCTGGCTGCCGCCTCCTTCATCGCCTGCACCGGGAACGGCCACAGGCTGATCGGCCGCACCAGGCCGACCTTCAGCCCCTGGTTGCGGGCCTCCTCGATGGCCTCGCGGACCACTCGGCTCACGGAACCGAAGGCCACCATGATGAGCTCCGAGTCGTGCAGGTAGAGCGATTCCGCTCGCTGTTCGTTCTCTTTGATGGATTTGTACTTCTCGAGCATGTAATTCTGCTTATCCTCATAGATCACCCCGATGAAATGGTTGGGCTCCCTTCCCCGGCAACCGGTTACGGCCCAGGGCTTGTTACCGTTCACCTCCCTCATTTCCGGCAACACCACGGGGGCCATCATCTGACTCGTGAGGAAGTCTCCCATGATCATGACGGGGTTCCGGTATTGATCCGCCAGGTCGAAAGCGGTGTACGTGAGGTCGACCGCCTCCTGCACCGATCCCGGCGCCAGCACCATGAGGCGGAAACCGCCGTGGCCGCCGCCCTTGGTGGCCTGGAAGTAGTCAGCCTGAGAGGGGGCGAAACCCACCAGGTCGCCGCCGCCCGCGTGCAGTCCTATGCGGGCCAGGTTGACGATCACCGAGGGCAGCTCCATATCGCCCAGGTGCGAGAGGGTTTCGGTCATGAGGCTGATGCCCAACCCGGAAGATGCGGTCATGGCCCGGTGCCCGGAAGCGGCTGCCCCGGCCACCATATTGACCCCTCCGATCTCCGTCTCCGCCTGGACGCAAACCCCGTCTACCTCGGGCATGCGGTTCACCATGTACTCGAGGATCTCGAGAGAAGGTGTGATCGGATACGCGGAATAAAAGCGGCAACCCGCTCTCACGGCCGCCTCCCCTATGGCCTCCCCACCCTGTATGAGAACTCTGTCCGCCATTTTCCCGTCTCCTGAAATCGAGTCGCTCAGCTAGAAGAGATCATGTTTGTCATGCTGCAGATTTTCATAGAAAGGTCTCGGGTTTTGTAGGAGCCAGCTCCTGCTGGCGAATGACCCTCGAAGAGGTTCACACTTAGGATCGGCCTCTGGCCGAATTCGCTCGGTGTGTTCCGTACTGAGTACTCCAAGCCAGGTTCAGGCGGCTGAATCGCTTGTTTGATAAATGGAAATACACACGTCGGGACACATGCGAGTGCAGTCCAAACACGCGTTACATTTTTCCATGGCCACGACCATCGCAGGGTGATAGCCCTTGGAGTTGAGCTCTGATGATAAGTCCAGCACATCCCTCTTGCAGAAGGCGACACAGCGACCGCAGCCTTTGCACCTTTCAATGTCTATCTTCTTCTTGATCACAGGGATCTCTCCATTGAGTAGCGGCGAACGGGGTTGCTGCAACTTAACCGAAGGCGAGAAACTGCCCGACCATCAGCCTCTTCGTTGTGAGCCGAAAGGGCCAGTGACACGGATCTGCTCGTCTCGCAGCCTGCCCGCGGCCCTGATCGGGACAATCTACCGGAATCATCTCGGAGGTCAACCCCCGAGTGGACGGGAATTCGGATACGGAGGGCTCCGAGGCCGGCCCGCGGCTTCTCTCTCAGAGCGTGCATCCGAGCATACCGCAAGAAGACGGTAGGACCTACCAAAAAAACCGCATTTCTTGGAGACTTAGAGTGTGTTTGGGAAGTTTGGACCGTC
>CALAKE010000435.1 GCA_937922775.1 uncultured bacterium
GTGCCCTTCGAGGACCTGATCCTGCAGGTATTCCGGCAAGGCAGGTTTCTCGGATGAGCTTCCTCGCGATGTCTCCGACCGTAGCACTGGCGTTGTTGGCGGCCGTCGCCTTGGCCATCCTCATTTTGTATTGGCTCAAGCCTCCGCCCCAGCTCGTGGTGATCCCCTCCATGTTGATCTGGAACCGGCTCGTCGAAGAGAGGCGGCGAAGCTCCTTCCTCGACCGGCTGCGCTGGTGGATTTCCCTGCTGATCGCCTTGCTCGTGGGACTATCGATTGCGCTGGCCCTGTCCCGCCCTGAGCTGGGAGCGACGGGCGATGGGCATCGGAAGATCGCCATCATCCTCGACAATTCACCGTCGATGTCGGCACGGTCCCAGGACGGACGCACTCGCTGGGACCATGCCACTGACCTGGCGCGGCGAATCCTGCGAGAGGGGGGCGCGACGGATGAGTACCTCGTGGTCGACACCGGCGGTCAGGTGGTGGGCAGCAGCTTCAGCGATCGTCGCACAGCCCTGGGTCGGGTAAACGAGCTCGAGGTGTCCCTGGTCCGAAGGACACAATTGCCGCCTCTCGAGGTCGGAGACGCCGAGCTGTTCATCATCTCCGATGGCGTGGGGATTGACGATGCGCCGCCAGGCGCCGTCCTCGTATCGGTATTCAACCCGGTCGACAACATCGGCATCACGGCATTCGACCTCCGAGCCGTTCCGGCTGATCCATCCATCTACGAGGCCTACGTCGAGGTCACCAATTCGGCGGCGATGGCAAAGCAGGTGGCGGTACAAATCAGTGGTGCAGGGGGCCAGAGGGCGAGGGCCGACCTGCAGCTCGAGGCAGGGGAGTCGCGCGGCACGATCTTCGACTTGTCGTCGTTCGCGCGCGGCCCCATTCGCGCCGCCATCACCAGCGACGGTGACGGGCTGGAGGCCGACAACGTGGCTTTCTCCTGGCTTCCCGTCCGCAGCGAAACCCGCGTGATTCTGGTTTCTCCAGGGAACCTCTTTCTGGAGACGATTCTGCGGCTCGATCCTCGCATCGAGGTGATCTCGATGGGGCCTGCCGACCATCGGCCGGACCTCGTGGCCGACGTGTTCGTCTTCGACCGTTTCGCGCCGCCGATGACACCCGCAGGCCCGGCCGTGTTCTTCGATGCCCCGGCGGTCGACTGGCTGCCCGGCACGGGGGGTGAGATCATTGCCCCGGCCCCGGGCCAATGGGACCCTGCTCATCCGCTGCTGCGCTCCGTGGCTCTCGAAGACCTCCGAGTCGACCGAGGAACGCAGGTCGATCTCGATCAGATTCCGGGCAATCCGACGGTTGTCATTGGGACACGCACTGCACCGCTGGTGATCGCCGGCGAGCTGCCGGGGAAATGGGTGCGAGTGAACTTCGCCCTCGACGACTCCAACTTCGCACTACAGGCCGGATTTCCGATATTCCTCAGCAATGCCCTGAGCTGGGCCATGGACGAAGAGCTGCCGTCGACCATCTCACCCGGTAGAGTCGAAGTGCCGCTCGCCGGAGCCCGGATCACGCGGCTCGATGGAACCGAGGTGGAGTCGCGCGAGGTCCTGGGCAACACGGTATTTCAGGCTGATCAACCTGGGCTGTATACCGCCGCGACCCCGACCCGGCGCCTGCATCTGGCGGCGAATCTCCTCGATCCTCGCTATACCGACGTCAATCGGACGGTTTTTCCTCCCGAGGACCCGCGCTCAGCGGCAGGCGTTCTGGATGCCGTCATGCCGGTTGACGAGGGGTGGGAAAGCGAGTTGTGGCTGTATCTACTATTCGCGGCCGCGATGCTGGTCATCCTCGAGTGGTGGGCCTATCACCGGCGCCTGACGGTTTGAAATGATCTCGTTCGAGCACATCTGGCCTTTGTTATTGTTGCTCGCCGTCCCTCTCATCATGTGGGTCGGGCGGCGAACCAACACAGGCTTGAGCAAGACTCATCTGCGACTATCGACCGCGATCCGCGGCGCCGTGGTCGTACTGCTGGCATTCGCCTTGATGCAGCCCGTCTGGAACCGGCCGGCCCGATTGCTTTCAGTTGTTTTCGCCCTCGATGTCTCCGGCAGCATCTCGCCCGCCTTCATCGACTCGGCGATCGACTGGATTGCCGAGACCAGCGCCGAGGGCGCCCCTGCTCACGAACGATTCGTCGCCTTCGCCGGCTCGCCGCAGGCCGTTGGGTCGGCTCAGGCGATTCGAGACGTCAGTGTCTCGCGCGGGGGATCGGAGGGCTCGATCGATCAGGATGCCACCGATGTCGAAGCGGCATTGGCCTATGCCCTGCGCAATTTCGATCCTCGCTACCTCAGGCGCCTCGTCTTGATCACAGATGCCAATCAGACTCAGGGCGATGTCCTGAGCCTCGTCGGGCAAGCGAACGAAGAAGGTGTTCGGGTATTCACTCTTCCTGCGGGCGTGAGAGCCAGCGGTGATAGCTGGGTCGAGGCGATTGAGCTGCCTGAGGAAGTTCGACAGGGTGAGCCTGTCGCTGCGCTAGTGCACGCTTACGCCCGGGCCGAGACGACAGGAACCTTGGTCCTGCGCAGCGGCGGCGAGGTCCTGGAGACGCGCGACCTGACTCTTCAGCCGGGTCCACACGCCATCCCCTTCGAGGTTCGGCTGCCAACGACCGGATCCACGACCCTCGAGGCAGAGCTTCGTACCGAAGGTGACAACTTTCCGGGAAACGACGTGTACCGGAGATCCACGTGGGTGAGTGTCCGCCCGCGTGTGCTCTACGTCGAGGGCCGTCCAGCGAGCGTTCGTTTTCTTCGCGATGCCCTGCGCGAGGAAGACATAGACGTAGTAGTAGGGGGCGCTGAGGCTCTCCCCGATGACCCGGCTGCTCTCGAGGAATTCGATGCCGTGATCCTCAGCGACGTGCCGATCGAAGGGCTGACCGAGCTGAGAATGCGAGCGCTCGAATCATACGTTCGCGATCTGGGCGGTGGACTGATATTCGCCGGCGGTGAGTCGACCTATGGTGAGGAGGCCTATGCGGAGACCCCGGTAGAGGAGATCCTGCCGATCTGGTTCCGTGTCCATGAGCAAAGAAAGGACCTGGCCCTGGTCATTGTTCTCGACAAGTCCTTCAGCATGGTGGGTCCGAAGATCGAGCTTTCAAAGGAGGCCGCGAAGGCGGCCCTGGCACTTCTAGAGGACACCCACAGGTTCGGTTTGTTGACTTTCGATCACAGCCCGTATTGGACCGTGCCGATTCAGCTTGCTGAGAACAAGACCCGGATCAACGAGTACATCAGCAGCATCATCGCCAGCGCCCACACCAACATCTATCCAGCTCTGGAGAAGGCCTTCGAGGGGCTTGAAGAGGTCGAAGCGGAGGTTAAGCACATCATTCTGCTCTCGGACGGTAAGACCTACCCCGACGACTACGAGACCTTGGTGACCCGCATGGCGGAGGCGGAGATCACGCTCTCGACGGTTGCGGTCGGCGAAGAGGCCGACCGGGAGTTGCTCGAGAACATCGCCCGCTGGGGGCTCGGGCGTAGCTACTACATCCGTGAGGCAGCGCGCGTGCCACAGATCTTCATTGAAGAGACGCAGATTGCCTCGCAATCGACCCTGGTCGAAGAAGCGGTTCGACCCGTCGTCCGTACATCGGTAGAGGCCTTTGACGGAATCGATTTCGACACGGCCCCGGAACTGAGAGGCTTCGTCAGCACGCAGGCCAAGGACACTGCTGAGATACTCCTGGAGTCCGAGAGTGAAGCACCATTGTTGGCCCGCTGGAACTACGGGCTCGGCAAGACCGCCATCTTTACCTCGGATGTCAAGAACCGCTGGGCCATCGATTGGCTGCAATGGGATGGTTACGGGAAGTTCTGGGCCCAGCTCGTCCGCGAGACCATGCTCCGCCTCGAGCGTGATCAGGTCGACTTCCAGGTGAGACGGCAGGGTGGGGATGCGATCTTGACGCTGAACGCCGTCGGCGAGGATGGCCGCTTCTTGAACGACCTGGAGCCTGAGGTCGACGTCGTAGCACCGGACGGCAGTAGCTCGGTCCTGTCCTTGCGCCAGGTGGGATCGGGAAGCTATGAGGCCAGGCAGGCTCTGGCCCACGATGCCAGCGCACCGTACCGTTTCGACCTCTCCGGATCTGGCCTGGCGAGCCAGTCGAGGACGCTGTTCTACGCCGATCCCGATGAGTATCGTCTCTATCCCGCCAACGCCGCCCTGTTGAGAGCGTTGAGCGACCTGACAGGAGGGGCCTACCGCCCTGAGCCAGAGGAGATCTTCGCCGACTTCGGCGACCGCGCCTCGATGCCGACACCACTGTGGCCGTATCTTGCGGCGCTCGCCTTGGCTCTCTACCTGCTGGATATCGCCGTCCGACGGGCGCCGTGGTTCTACCGGCGCTTCGCTTCCTCGGCTACTGTGGCCGGCGACCGAATTTCAACGTCGTAACCTCTGCCCCGCCGTCCGCGGACAGTCTGACGACGTAGAGATTGTCGTACTCGTTGGCTTCCTCGATCGGCGAGACGGGCGCCGCCCCAAGCTCGACGATGATCTCCGGGACGGTGTTGCTGTGGCCACAGACGACGACCACGCCACCTTGGTGGTTTCTGCGAATCGTTTCCACGAGTTGGTCGGTTCGGTTCGCTTCGACGATTTTCACCTCGAGGCCGAGGAGATCGGCCAGCGGTCGCACCGTGTCCTGGGTACGCCGAAACTGGGTCGCGAAGATCGCCGTCACTCCGCCCTCCTCGAGGACGTGAGATAGGTCCTGGGCACGTGACTCGCCTGCACCGGTGAGCTGGGGATCGCCCTCAGGGATCGTGTCCTTCTCGGCGTGCCTCACCAGGAAGACCGTAGTGACGCCGTCCTGCCAAGAAGCGTGGCCGAGATCTGCCGTAGCGTAGGCTGAGAGCAGCAGCACTGCAGACACGAGGGCCAGCGCGTGGCCGACCGAGTAGAGGCGAGACCTCATCTTTGGAACCTCCAGGCTGGAGTTTGACCTGTAAAAGTACTCGGGGAGCACCGGCATGTCGATAGCCGATGCTCCCCGAGAGAAAGGCGGGCCAGGCTGCTATTCGGCGGCCGAGTACTCCTTGATGTGGATGCGGGAGAGGCCCCACACGACGACCGCGCAACCTGCTGCGAGGAAGCACAGGAGGCCGGCGAACACGAACGCCATGACGTACTGCTGCGTGACGTCGAACAGCACGCCACCGACAACGGGCCCGAGAATCCCGGCCACACCGTAGGCCGTAAAGATGAGGCCGTAGTTCATGCCCAGATTCTTCGTGCCGAAGTAGTCGGTCGTGGCCGATGGGAACAGGGCGAAGTTGCCGCCGAAGTTGAGCCCAACGAGTGCCGAGGCGAGAAATATCGCGAGGTGCGACTGGACGCTGACCAGCAGCATGAAGGTCATGCCCTGCATCAGATACATGATTGTCATGGAGCGAGGCCGGCCGATCGTGTCACTCATTTTGCCCCAGAAGATCCGACCAAGGGCATTGAAGACGGCGAGAATGCCCACAGGCTCGATGAACCTGCCGAATCCACCCATCCAGGCCGGGGCGAAGGTTGTACCACCGAGAATGGAACCCATCATCGGTTTCCACTGGCCGATGGCCATCAGTCCCGATGTGGCTCCGAAGATGAAGGTCAGCCACAGCATCACGGCCAGCGGCGAGTCCATCATCTCGTCCCAGGTGAAATCGATCTTTGCCTTGGCGGCAGTTCGCTTCGGCTCCCAGCCAGGGGGGGTCCAGCCCTCGGGCGGGTTACGCAGGAGCGCTGCACCGAGCAACACGACCACGGCACAGACAACGCCGTGAAGGACAAAGAAGGCCTTCCAGCCGATCCCTCCGGCAGCACCGGTCGAGAACCCGAGGCCGACTGCGATGATCTGACCGATCCCCATGGCC